>PSMF01000066.1:0-4191 GCA_040290005.1 Meiothermus sp. | reverse complement strand
ACCGTTCACCGCAAAGACCTCTTTTTCGGTCAACTGTAAACGGTTAACGGTCAACAAGGAGTAAACATGCGCCACCTCAACTCTGGACGAAAACTCAACCGTAACTCTTCGCACCGCCTGGCCCTGGCTCGCAACCAGGCCAAGAACCTGCTCACCCACGGGCGAATCACCACCACCATTCCCAAGGCCAAGGAACTCGGCGGCTTTGTGGACCACCTGATCAGCGTCGCCAAGCGCGGCGACCTCTCGGCGCGTCGCTTGGTTTTGCGCGACCTGCACGACCCCAAGCTGGTCAAGAAGGTCTTCGAGGAGATCGCACCCAAGTACGCCGGCAGGCCGGGTGGGTACACTCGAGTTCTCAAGCTGGCCGAGCGCCGCCGGGGCGACGGGACCCAGCTCGCGCTGGTCGAACTCGTAGACTAAACCTAAAAGTCCCATGAATATCGAGGTTTGCGAGCCTCGATATTTTTTTGCCATACTGGTAACGTTATGAGCTTTCAATCGCATTCTTAAAGGTTGCGATTCGGTGAGAGTATTTGTAGTCTTGGTGCTGATGTTGGCCGGTTCCGGTTTAGCCCAGCGGGAAATCTGGAACCCCATCAGCGGGTCTTATCTTCCTCCGGTGGGGGAAAAGCCTGTTTCGAGTTGCCAAATACGTCTGGGAGCGGCTTTATCTAACTATCTCTTGCTCGACTCAGGGTCTTGGGGGGAAATCGGGATAGATCTGGAGGAACTCCGCCTCACGCCAGGCCTGTACAAAGGCACGCCTTGGGGCGAGTTCGGCGTGCAAGTGCCGCTCAAGCTGTACTATGGCGGTTTCCTCGACTATGCCCTCAACGTCATCCACAGCGCCCTAAACCAGCCCACTAGCCCGCCCCCACCCCGAACCCTGCTGTACCTGCGCGATGCGGCGGGCGACCAGCGGGGGATATACACTTCTGCGGCGGGTTTCGGCGACCCGGTGCTGTCGTGGGGCGGGTTGGCCTCGGATGGGGTTTGGGGCAGGATTTCGCTGGCACTACCTTTGGGCGACCCCAACCGCTTTTTGGGCTCGAGTGGGTTCCGATTTGCAATAGGGATGGGCTGGGAGAACGACTTTTGGGGCTTCACCGGGCAGCTCGTCGTTCCTTTAGGCCAGCAGCCGGTGTTCGGGGATTTTGGCACGCGGCCCAGCGTAGGGGCGAGGGTTTGGTCGCGGCTGCCTTGGAGTTTGCCGGGGAAACTGGAACTTCAAGCCAGCACCAGCCCGATGGTGGTAGGGGGGCGGTTCGCGTCCACGACGATAGCTTTGAGATACGTTTGGAACGAGTTCTTCTTTAGCGAAGACCTGACCTCGGCCTTGCCCGACGTGGTTTTCGCCGCCGAACCTGGCTGGCCTTGTCCTTGGTGACAGGTGCTGAGCCTGCGTTTTGTTATACTCACTCGGTTAGGGAGGCCCCATTTGCTGCGCTATGTAACCTCAGAATCGGTAACCGAAGGACACCCTGATAAGCTGGCCGACCGCATCTCGGACAGCATTCTGGACGCGTTTTTAAACGAGGACCCCCAGGCCAGGGTAGCCGCCGAAACCCTCGTCACCACCGGCATGGTGATGGTGGCAGGGGAGATCACACTCAAAGAGGGCTACGTGGACATTCCCCACGTGGTGCGCCAGGCGGTGCTCGAGGTCGGCTACACCCGCGCCAAATACGGCTTTGATGGCAACACCTGCGCGGTTTTGACCGCCGTGGATGAGCAATCTCCCGATATCGCGGGCGGGGTGAACGAATCGTATGAGTGGCGGGTGCTGGCCTCGAGGGACCCGCTCGACCGGGTGGGCGCGGGCGACCAGGGCCTGATGTTTGGCTACGCCACCGATGAAACCCCCGAACTGATGCCGCTCCCCATCTCGCTGGCCCACCGCCTCACCCAGCGGCTGGCCGAGGCCCGTAAAACAGAAGAGATTCCCTACCTGCGACCCGACGGCAAAGCCCAAGTGACTGTGGTTTACGAGGGGCAAGAGCCGCTGTACGTGGGCACTGCCCTGATCTCCACCCAGCACGGCGAGGAGGTGGAGGGCGAGCAGATCGCCAAGGATGTGATTTCCAAGGTCATCCAAAAGGCCATCCCGGCGCAGTATTTGAGCGAGAAGACCCAGTATCTGGTGAACCCCTCGGGCAAGTTCGTGATCGGCGGGCCGCACGGCGACACCGGTCTGACCGGGCGCAAGATCATCGTGGATACCTACGGCGGGGCGGTGCCGCACGGGGGCGGGGCCTTTAGCGGCAAGGACCCTACCAAGGTGGACCGCTCGGCGGCCTATTATGCCCGCTACGTGGCGAAAAATCTGGTGGCGGCGGGGCTGGCGAAGCGGGCGCTGCTCGAGCTGGCTTACGCTATCGGCAAGGCCAGGCCGGTGGGGATGCGGGTCGAGACCTTTGGCACCGGGGTGGTCTCCGACGAACGGCTCACCGAGATCGCCGGGAAGGTCTTCGACGCGCGTCCCAGGGCCATCATCGAGAACCTGAACCTGGCCCGGCCCATCTACGCGGCGACCTCGGCCTACGGACATTTCGGGCGGGACAGCTTCCCCTGGGAAGAAACCAACAGAGTAGAAGAGCTAAAGCGGTTGGCTTGATTAGGTCGAGGGTTTCCCTGAATGCCTGTAGGGAGTTCTTGTCTGGGAAAGGTGTTCCTACATGTTAGAAATCCCTTTCCCGAACGGGTATCGCCAAGTCCATCAATAAAACCGTGGTCATTCTGAGCGGAACGCAGTGCAGCGAAGAATCTCACACGCGCATCACTCGTCAACGCCCCGGTTGTAGGACGACGTTTTCTCTGCCCGAGAAATCATAAACGGGAGCGCGTGGGGGATATTTCGCCTTCGCGGGGCATGACAAGGGTTGGGGTGATGACGTTGGCGGCTAACCTGCGCTGGGCCAAAACCTTGCGCCCCTACGAAGGCGTCTATTTTGCGGTCAATGGTAAACGTGGATATTTATCCACGTAACGTTTCTGACCGTTACCTCAGCCCCGCTTAATGTCGGTTTGAACTCCTGCGGCCTGGAAGAGGCGTTACACTAACCGTTAGTGATGGAGACTCTTGCAGGGGGAGGCGGTTAGTTTGTCGTTGTATCAGGCCCTAAACCAATCCCTCGAGCCCGTCCTGGGCGAGCGCACCCGCATGGTGCTGGAGGAAGGGGTGCGGCGGTTGGGGGTCAGCCCCGACCAGCTTGACCCTTCGCAGGCCGAGGTGATCCTCAAACGGCTGGTCTACCGCGAGCTGCAGTTGCGGATGAGCCCCACCGCGGCCAGGGCCCGCATCGAGGAGATGCTCAAGGAGATCGGGGCCAAGGACGCCCCGGCTAAAGTCGAAGAGGCCTTAGGTGAGGGGAGCGCTGAAGCCAAAACCGAGGGGCTTTCGGCCCAGGCGGCCTCGCAAATCCTCGGGCTCGAAGCAGGGCTCAAACGCTTCGGCCTGTACCTGGACTGGCCTGAAGTGGGCCGCCTGCGCGGCTTGGTCAACGTCATCAAGGGGGGCTCCGACCCCGGCACCCTACGCTCGCTGCTGCGCGAAGGGCGCGAGGTGCTCGACGGCTTGGAGGAGCGTTTGCAGTCGGCGCTGCTGCGCCAGACCCGTGACATCGCCGACCTGCAAATGTCCTTGGAGCGCGTCCAGAGCGTGGGCGGCCCCAAGGTGCGCCGTCTGGAAAACCTCTTGCGCCAGGTGCAGGAGGCCCACAAGGCCGAGACCCTAGCCCCCGCCGAGGTCGAGCGGGCGCGGGCCTTGGCCGCCGAGATGCGCAAACTGGTGGAGAGCAGCGTGGTGCAAAACCCCACCATGGAGGGAGCCATCCTCTTAGAGGAGGAGGCCGTCCAGGAGAGCCAGCACCCCACCGTGGAGATGGCCTGGGACGACAGCGAACTGGTGCTGGACCTGGATTTCGAGGCCCTCACCGCCGAGCAGCAGTCGCGCATCCGCGAGATTGACGTGGCCGAGGACCGGCGCAAGCTCGAGGCCCTGACCGAGCGCTACGCCGCAGCCCTATCCCGCCCCGAGGTGGCCGAACCGCTCACCCTCTTGCAGGCCGAACTCGAGGCCGGAACCCCGCTCGGGGAGCGCCTCGCCGGGTTTGAAACCACCCTCAAGGAGGCCCACGCCGAACTGGTCGCCGAGACCCGCGTGCGCTACGAGTGGCTGCGCGAGCGGCT
>PSMF01000065.1:0-20587 GCA_040290005.1 Meiothermus sp. | reverse complement strand
GCCATAGCGATGCGCAGGATGTAGCGCTGGCCGCCTTGGCCTCGTGGGTCACGGTAGCGCTCGACCGGTTCGCACATCTCCCGCTGAAGCGCCTTGGCCCTAGCAAAATCCAAGTGCACGTCCTGAAGCCAATAATCCACGATGGCCGGGGCGACGGGGTCGAAGAAATTCCACTCGGGGTCGGGGCGCACCGTGTTTTTGAGCACCAAGCGCCCCCTTCAAGCACCGCCGATATGCCAAAAACCCGCTTGCCTTGGGCATCGAAAGCCTCCGGCCCGCGGCCACCAAGCTGCGCACCAGCCGCTCTTCCCAGGCCGAATGACCTGCGGCGAGCAGCTTTTCCGGGGTGTCGCTGGGGGTGAGATCAAAGGGTAGGAAAAACCCTTTAGCCACCGCCCGGTAATGCTTGAGGGCCTTGCCCGACCGCCGCTCGGTACGCACGACCGCGAGCAAACCGGCCCGCTGCAAGCGCTTGAGCTGATACAGCAGGGTGTTGAGGGCTAAACCGAGTTCCTGGGCTACCGAGGCGGCGGTGCGCTCCCCCACCGCAAAGGGGGAGAGGATGCGCAAGGTTTTATCATCTAGTAACATCTCCAGGGCTTCCGGGTTTTGCACGGGTAGTTCGGGGCTACTGCTAAAATCCCTGAGCATTTGCCCCAGCATAGGGCTACCTTGGGTCTAGAGGTAACCATGAAGATTCACGCGATTTCCACCGGGCAGGTCGAGATTAAGAGCAAGCAAGTGCGCGGGGAGGGTCGGGGGCAGCTCTCGAGGCTCTTCAACCTCTTCAGCGACCCGAACTAGAGCGGATTTCTACCAATTTACACCTGGGTCATAGAGCACCCCGAGGGCGTGATCGTAGTGGACACCGGCGATGCCGCCGGGAATCCACTGGGTCCATCCCACCCCTATGTGATGCTCGAGGTGCATCGGCGTACCGCACCCGAGGAGGAAATCGGGCCGCAGCTCGGGGCCCTGGGCATCCAGCCCGCCGATGTCCGCTGGGGGGTGCAAACCCACCTGCATATTGACCATGACGGGGGGCTGAAGTATTTCCCCGAGGCTGAAATCCTCGTGAGCGCGGGCGCTTGAACGGCTACGTACCGCAGCGCTGGCCGAGCTGGTTTCGCCCCAAGTTCACCCCGTTCCAGCCTGCGAAGCTCGGTCCATTTCAACAAAGCTTCCAGCTCACAAAGGCAGGGGACGTGATGGTGGTCCCCACCCCAGGACACACCAACAACCATCAATCGGTTATCGTGCGAGACGGCAATATGAGCTACTTTCTGGCAGACGATGCCCGTTACGCCGAGCGGGCGATGCTCGAGACCCGGACCGACGGCGTGAGCCCGGATGAGAAGGTTGCTCAGGACACGCTAAAACGCATTCGGGATTTCGCCCGGCAGCACGCGACAGTTTACCTGCCTGCTCATGACCCGAAGACGAAGGAGGGGCTGGAGGGGAGACAAGCTGTTCCGACCGATGGCGAGCCTATCCTAAGCACCCCTATGCAAAAAATGTAAGGACGCAAGGCCTTGCGTCCCTACGGAAACAAGGTTGATTTACTGCCCCTGTTTCAGCCGGTCCACTACACCGCGGTCCTCGAGTGTACTGGTATCCCCCTTGATCTCCGTATCCCCTGCCGCGATCTGCCGCAGGAAGCGCCGCATGATCTTGCCCGAGCGGGTCTTGGGCAGCGAGTCGGTGAAGCGAATCTCGTCCGGCCTCGCAATCGCGCCGATGGCCTTCACCACGTGGGCCTTCAACTCCTTGTTTAGCTCGTCGGAGGCGGTCTGCCCTGTCTTAAGCGTCACAAACGCCACGATGCCCTCGCCCTTGAGGGGGTCAGGGCGGCCCACCACCGCACTCTCGGCCACGGCGGGGTGCGAAACCAGGGCGCTCTCGACCTCCATCGTCCCCAGGCGGTGCCCCGAGACGTTGAGCACGTCGTCCACCCGGCCCATGATCAAGAAATAGCCCTCCCTGTCGCGCCGGGCCCCGTCGCCGGTGAAGTAGTTACCGGGATACTGGCTGAAATACTGCCGCTCGAACCGCTCGGGGTCGCCCCAGACCGTGCGGAGCATCGCGGGCCAGGGCTGGCGGATGATCAGGTGGCCGCCCTCGTCGGGGTTGGAGACCGACTGGCCCGAGGTGTCCACGATATCCGGCGCGACCCCGAAGAAGGGCTTCCCAGCGTGACCCGGCTTCATCGCGTGAACACCGGGGAGCGTGGTGATCATGATCCCGCCGGTCTCGGTCTGCCACCAGGTGTCCACGATGGGGCAGCGTTCCTTGCCAATTACGGTGTAGTACCAAATCCAGGCCTCGGGGTTGATGGGCTCGCCCACTGAACCCAACAGGCGCAAGCTGCTCAAGCTGGCCTTCCCCGGCCACTCGTCCCCAGCTTTTATGAAGGCCCGGATGGCGGTGGGGGCAGTGTAGAGGATGCTGACCTTGTATTTATCAATGATCTGCCAGATGCGCCCGGCGTCGGGCCAGTTGGGGGCGCCTTCGTACATCAAAGAAGTCGCGCCGTTGAGGAGCAGGCTGTACACCACGTAGGTGTGCCCGGTGACCCAGCCGACATCGGCGGTGCAGAAATAGATGTCCTCCTCGCGCAGGTCGAAGATGTATTTGGCGGTGAGGTAGGTGTAGGTCATGTACCCGCCGATGGTGTGCATGACGCCTTTCGGCTTGCCGGTGGAGCCGGAGGTGTAGAGGATAAACAGCGGGTCTTCGGAGTCCATCGGCTCGGGCTCGCACTCGCTCGAGGCCCCCTCCATCAGCTCGTGATACCAAAGGTCGCGGCCCGGCTGCATCGGTACTTCCTGACCCGTGCGCTTGACGACCACTACCTTCCGAATCGTCGGGGTGTCGGCCAGGGCTTCGTCGGCGTTGACCTTGAGCGGAACCACGCTGCCTCGGCGGTGGCCCCCGTCGGCGGTGATCAGCACCGTGGCTTTGGCATCGTTGATGCGGTCAGCCAAGGCCGAAGCGGAGAATCCGCCGAACACCACGGAGTGAATGGCCCCGATGCGGGCGCAGGCCAGCATGGCGATGGCGGCCTCTAAGCCCATCGGCAGATAAATCGTCACCCGGTCGCCCTTTTTCACGCCGAGACCTCTTAAGACGTTGGCAAACTTAGAGACCTCGGCGTGGAGTTCGCGGTAGGTC
The DNA here is from genome assembly GCA_040290005.1 of Meiothermus sp. GTDB lineage: Bacteria > Deinococcota > Deinococci > Deinococcales > Thermaceae > Meiothermus. Next base: position 17,416 of record PSMF01000065.1, on the reverse strand, counting down.
AAGGTTTTGGAGTCCCCCGGCTCGCCCTCGAAGACCAGGGCGGGCTTGTCCCCGCGCGATTCCAAGTTGCGGTCCAGACAGTTGTAGGCCAGGTTGGTTTTCCCCCCCAGGAACCACTTGGCGTCCGGGGCTTTCCACTCCAAAACCTTGTCCCAAGGCTTGAACCAGTGGAGTTCGCCCGCGACCTTGGCCCAGAAAGCTTCGGGTGCCTCAAGGCTTTCCCGGTACATCGCCTCGTAGGCCTCGTCGGTATTGATCCGCGCCTTGGCCTTGAACTCTGTGCTGGGCTCAAACACCCGGTCTTCCTTGAGTACGGCTTCGATACGTTCGCTGGACATGCGGCCTCCTGTGTCTTTGCAGCATAGGCCGCGTAGCGCAAATGGGTCAAGAAGTGGGGTTCACCCTCGGACCCATCCCAGAAAACGACCCGCCCTTTGGGATAACAAACCGCGTTACGTGAGTTGCCAAACTTGACAATTGGGCTTTCGGTACGGAATCATAACGACAAACAAAACCTAACACACGTTCGGCAGGTCGGGAGGCACATGGAGTTGGAGCAGTTGCTCAAGTCTAAGCTCGCCTATCAAGCGCCAGAGTCCCAGCGCCAAGCCGCCAACATGCCCGATTACCAAGCTGAATATAGGCGCAGCTTGGGCGACCCCGAGGGGTTTTGGGGCCTTCAGGCGAGAAATTTTCACTGGTTTAAGCCTTTTGAGAGGGTGCTCGAGTGGAACTTCCCCGACCACCAGTGGTTTTTAGGGGGCCAGACCAACATCACCTACAACGCCTTGGACCGCCACGCCGCCGGGCCAAAGCGCAACCAGGTGGCCCTGATTTTTTTGGGCGAGGACGGCTCGGAACAAAAGCTGACCTACGGCGAGTTGCTCGACCGGGTTTCGCGCTTCGCTACAGGACTCAAAAATCTTAGGGTCGAAAAGGGCGATAGGGTCGTGATCTACATGCCCTTGACGCTCGAGGGCTGCATCGCCATGCTGGCCTGTGCCCGGTTGGGGGCTATTCACAGCGTGGTATATGCGGGTCTGGGGGTCACGGCCCTGCGCGAGCGCATCCAGGACGCGGGGGCCAAGCTGGTCATCGCCGGGGACGTAGGCTTCCGGCGCGGGAAGACGGTTGACCTGGGAAGCATCGTCCTGGGCGCCACGGAGGGGTTAGGGCTCCCCATCATCTGGTTCTGCCGTGGCGCGGCAAAACCGGAAGGCCCCAAATATCACGACTTCAACGAGATTTTGTGGGGCCACAAGCCCGAAACTGAAGCCGTACCCGTGGATAGCGAGCATCCGCTGTTCATCCTCTACACCTCCGGCTCCACCGGCAAGCCGAAAGGCGTGGTTCACGTCCAGGGCGGGTTTATGGTGGGCACCGCCTACCACCTGCGCAGTTTCTTCGACCTCAAGGATGGCGAGACCTTCTGGACCACTTCGGACATCGGCTGGGTGGTCGGGCACGCTTACATCGTCTACGCACCGCTTCTGGAAGGCATCACCAGCATCTTGCGCGAGGGTGCGCCGGATTTCCCCAATCCCGGAGCCATCTGGAGCGCGGTGGAACGCTACCGGGTGAACGTGATGTTCACCGCGCCCACGGCGGTGCGGATGTTCATGAAGTTCGGGGTGGAGTATCCAGCAAAATACGATCTCTCGTCGCTGCGATTTATAGGCGTGGCAGGCGAACCGCTCAACCCTGAAGCCTGGCAATGGGCCACCGAGCATTTGATGGACGGCGGGAGACGCGGCTTCGTCACCGACAACTGGTGGCAGACCGAGCTGGGCGCACCCACCTTGGGCACCCCGCTGGCGCTCGAGGCCCGCCCCGGTTTCGTCGGCGTGCCGCTCCCCGGCGTGGAGGCAGCGGTGGTGGATGCCCAGGGTAACGAGGTCCCGCCCGGCACAGGCGGTCTATTGGTGCTCCGACGCCCCTTCCCCAGCATGATGCGCACCGTCTGGGGCAACCACGCCCGCTACCAGCAGTATTGGAACGAGATTCCCGGCCAAGTCTACGCCGCCGGGGACGTGGCGAGCCGCACACCTGAAGGTTATTTCAGCGTGCTTGGCCGGGCCGACGACGTGCTCAACGTGGCCGGGCACCGCATCGGGACAGCAGACGTGGAGAGCGCCTTGGTCTCCCACGAGAGCGTGGCCGAAGCCGCCGTAATCGGCGTGCCCGACCCGCTCAAGGGGGAATCCATCAAGGCCTTTGTGGTTTTGCGTGCAGGAAAGGAGAAGTCGGATGCACTTAAGGAAGAACTCGTCCGCCACGTTCGACTCGAGCTAGGCCCCATCGCCGCCCCCTCGGAGCTTGTGCTGGCCGACAAGCTCCCCAAAACCCGCAGCGGCAAGATTCTGCGCCGCCTGCTCCGCGCTCAGGAGCAGGGAAAAGACCCCGGCGACTTGAGCACGCTCGAGGAGTGAATGGATGTTGAGGGTCAAGGGTCAAGGGTCGAAGACGCGAAGCGTTCCCCTCTTTTGGGCAGAGGAAGCCGGTGGCTTGTGGCAAGTGGAGAAAATCCACAAGCTACAAGCCACGCAGCTTAGCGCCATAGCTCCGGCTCGGGCCGTAGCGCTAACGGGGCGAACGCTCAGCCACGAGCCCGCTTTTAGCCCTAAACCCTTGACTCTCGGCCCTCGACACGAAGCTAAGGAGGTAGCATGGCAACGGCAATCGGCAAAACCATAGAGACCCCCGCCAAAATCCGGCAGGTGATTTTTGCCAGCGCCGGGGGGACCGTGATCGAGTGGTACGACTTTTATATCTTTGGCTCACTCGCCACCATCATCGGCCCGGTGTTCTTCCCCAGCGACAACCCCACTGCAAGCCTACTGGCGACCCTGGCGACTTTCGGCGCGGGGTTCGCGGCCCGTCCATTTGGCGCTTTGTTCTTCGGCTGGCTGGGCGACCTGGTAGGGCGCAAATATGCCTTCTTGATCACCCTAAGCCTGATGGGCGCCTGCACCTTCCTAATCGGGCTGCTCCCCAGCCACGCCCAAATCGGCATCCTGGCCCCCATCATCCTGGTGCTCTTGCGGCTGGTTCAGGGCCTGGCGCTGGGAGGAGAGTACGGCGGAGCCGCGATCTATGTGGCCGAGCACGTCCCCGACAACCGGCGTGGCTATTACACCAGCTTCATCCAGACCACCGCCACCTTGGGGCTGTTCGTCTCGCTCCTGGTCATTCTCGTCACCCGCCTCAGCATGGGCGAGGAAGCCTTCCGGGCCTGGGGCTGGCGTATTCCCTTCATCCTCTCGATCATCCTGCTGGCGCTCTCGCTCTACATCCGCCTGCGCCTGAAGGAATCCCCGCTGTTCAGCAGCCTCAAAGACGCCGGTAAGACCTCTAAGAACCCCCTGCGCGACGCCTTTGCCAGTGGAGCCAACTGGCGGGTCATCCTGACCGTGCTGTTTGGGGCCGGGGCGGGGCAGGCGGTGGTGTGGTACACGGGGCAGTTCTACGTCCTGTCCTGGCTGCAAACCGCCGCCGGGCTGACGCTGGTGCAGGCCACTCAGGTGGTGGCGATTGCGTTGGCCTTCGGTACACCCTTTTTTATCGTCTTCGGCGCACTCTCCGACCGTATCGGGCGCAAGCCGATCATGATGGCCGGGAACCTGATCGCGGCGATCCTCTTCATCCCCATCTTCCAAATCATGAAAAACGCCGCCGGGCCGACCCAGGAGGTGACCAACGCGGCGGGCAAGGTGGTGAAGGTCGCCACCGACCCCAACCTGTTTGTGATCGGGGTCTGCGCCTTCGTGCTGGTGCTGTTTGTAACGATGGTCTATGGCCCCATCGCGGCCTTCTTGGTAGAGAGCTTTCCGGCCAAGATTCGCTACTCCTCGGTGAGCTTGCCTTATCACATCGCCAACGGCTACTTCGGCGGGTTCCTGCCGCTCATCGCCACGGCGGTGGTGGCGAGCACCGGTAACATCTACGCGGGGCTTTATTTCCCTATCGCGGTCGCCTTGCTGACCTTCGTGGTGGGGTCGCTATTGCTGCGCGAGAGCAAGGACGTTTCGATTCACGAGGAGGTGCATTCCTAAGCGGTTTTCGATTTGTGGGGGCGGGTCCGAGACCCGCCCCCACCTTTTTACCTCGAGCCATACAGCACCAAAATCCCCATAATCATCAACACCGATGCCAAAACTTTGCACCCCAGACGTTCACGCTCACCCAAAACGAAAACTCCCACCGGCACGAGGATAATGAGCCGCGCCTGGGCCAGCAGAATCACCTGGCCTGCCCCGCCGCCCGCTTGGTAAGCCAGAATCAGCAGAAGCTGGGTCAGGGCGAAGGTGAGGGCGACCAGCCCCGCGCCCCGGCCCCAAAACTGCGGGGAGCGCAGTTCGCGGAAGGAGACTCGAGCCGCCCCCAACATCCCTAGCCCGGTCAAAAGCTGATTGAGCAGGGTATAGCTCAGCGCGTCGAAATGTGGGCTCAGGGTTTTGTCCACCAGGTTTCCCGCGCCAAAAGCTAGGGCCCCGCCCAGCGCCAGCAGTTGCGGCCCGGTGAAGCGCAAAGCGCCGCTCTGCTGCCAAAGGCTGAATACCGAGGCCGAGGCCAGAATCAAGGCCGCCCCGACCAGACTCTTGGGGCCAAGCGGCTCCAAAAGCAGGAGTGCACCACCGAGAAAGGTCCACAGGCTCGAGGTTCGTAGGAAAAAATCAATCTCCGAGAGCGGCGTAGAAGCCGGTGCCGAGAAATACAGGGCATTCCCCAGGGTGTAAACCGCCATCATGCCCAGCAGGCTGAGCAGGACGAGGGGCTCGAGGGAAAGCCTTACCTCTACGAAAGGTAGTCCCAGACAACATACTAGACTGCCCAGCAAATGCACCCAACCCCCGACTACCAGCAGTCTGAGCCCCTTCCCCACCAAGAGCTTGGAGGCGAACACATTGAGCGCACTGGTCAAACCCGCTGCTAGCGCCAGCGCGAAAGGGCTCACAGCAGGCGGTTTTCGCCGTTCACGCAAAAGCGTACCAATTGAATACCAAGTGTCCGCGCCGTACAATGCCCACAGCAAGCAGAAGTTCAGGGAGGCTGTATGAGACGAGGCAGGTTAGGATTTTTGTTCGCTCTGGTTTTCGTTTTTGGGCTAGCACTGGCGCAGAACCCGGTGCGCGGGGGAACCCTGCAACTGGCGGTGGACTCCTCCCCGGCCGGGCTCGATCCCCACGTGGCGACGGCCTTCGCCACTTTCCTCGTCACTGGGGAAATTTACGAGGGTCTGGTGGAGGTGGACGAGCGACTGGCGATTCGGCCCGCACTGGCGGAATCCTGGAAGGTGAGCGAGGATGGGCTCAAATACACCTTCAAGCTGCGCTCCGGGGTGGCCTTCCATAACGGCCAAGCCATGACCAGCGCCGACGTGGTGGGTTCTTTTGACCGGGTGAAGGACCCCAAAACCGGTTCGCCGCTCGCCAGTCGCTTCAACTTGGTCAAGGAGGCCAAGGCCACCGGGCCGAACGAGGTGACGTTCGAGCTTTCCCAACCGTTTGCGCCCTTCCTGAGTGAGTTGTCTGGACTAGCCATCGTGCCCGGCGAATACGTCAAGGGCGGCGGCGACCTCGGGCGCAAGGCGGTGGGAACCGGACCGTTTCAATTCAAGGAGTGGGTTCCTGACACCTATATTTTGCTCGAGCGCAACCCCCGTTACTGGCGGCAGTCGCGGCCTTACCTCGATGCCCTCAAGTTCAACATCGTCCCCGACCCCGCCACCCGCCAGGTTGGGCTGGCGAGCGGTACGTATCAGTTTTTGCCCAATATTGACCCCTCGCTCGCCGTCACCCTCAAAGACACCCCCGGAACCAAGCTCCTCCAGTCGCAAGACCTTTCCTACAGCCTGATCGGGATGAACACCGGCCGCAAACCCTTCGACAACCCCAAGGTGCGCGAGGCCTTCAACTACGCCATTGACCGCAATGCGCTGGTGCAAGCGGTGTATTTCGGCCTCGGCACTCCTGCCGGACCCCTGTCCCCAGGCCTCAAAAGCTGGTCGTCACCGACGAGTGCTTGGGCCTGCTATTCCTACAATCCGGTCAAAGCTAAGCAGCTTTTGGCGCAGGCGGGTTATCCGAACGGGGTGGACTTCACCATCCTGACGCTGGGCTCGGTGAAGACCGTGGTGGACGCGGCTCAGGTGGTGCAGGCCCAGCTCGCCCAGGCCGGTTTCCGGGCCAAGATCGAGGTGCTCGAGCTGGGCAAGTTTGTGCAGGAGTGGCGCAACTCCAACTTCGATGCCTTCGCCTCGCTCAACGGCGGCAGCTCCGACCCCGACGGCTATTTCTTCCGCACCTTCTCGACCGGTGGCAGCACCAACGTCTTCAAGTATTCCAACCCCCAAGTAGACCAGTTGCTCAACCAGGGCCGCACCGCGACCGGCATGGATGCCCGTCGCAAAATCTACACCCAGCTCCAGGCCATTCTGGCCTGCCAGGGACCCATCGCTCACCTCGCCTATGGGACGCTATTTTCTGCCGCTAGGGACAACGTACAGGGCTTCAAACCCAGCCCGACCCGTTCGCTGGCCTCGCTGCGGGATGTTTGGCTGGCGAAGTAGAAGCGATGAGTTATGAGCCATGAGCTAGAGGCGAGCAAAGAGAAAGGAAGAAAGTAAAAATACCTCAGGTCGTGGGACATAGATTCTTGAGACGAGATTTCCCCGTGCTGGACAGGAACTGCCTTTGACTTTGCTTTTCTCTTTTCTCCTGCCTCACCTTTTGCCTTTGCTCATTGCTCATCGCTCATGGCTCATTACTTATGCTTGCCTACTTTCTCAAACGCAGCCTCGACGCGCTACTTGTGATGTTCGGGGTCTCCATCGTGGTTTTCCTGATGATCCGGCTGATCCCCGGCGACGCGGTGGAGATCATGTTGGGGGCCAATACCGAAATCACCCCGGAGCGCCTCGAGGCCCTGCGCAGCAAGCTGGGGCTGAACGAGCCGCTGCCGGTGCAGTATTGGCACTGGCTCACCGGGGCGCTGAGGGGGAACTTGGGGCAAAGCGTATGGACGGGCACGCCGGTGACGCAAGAAATTTTGCAACGGCTGCCCTTGACCCTCGAGCTGACCTTGCTCTCCCTGCTCATCGGCCTGGTTCTGGCGATTCCCGTGGGCATCCTCACCGCCTACTGGCGCAACTCCGGGGCCGAATACCTGATCCGTATCCTCTCCATCACCGGGGTCACGCTGCCCTCGTTCTGGCTGGGCACCCTGTTCATCTTTCTAGCCTTCAAGCTGGCCCCCACCTGGCCAACACTGGGCTACGTGCCCTTCGGCGAGAATCCGGGCGGGCACCTGCTGCGGATGATTCTCCCGGTTTTGACGCTCACCCTGCCGCTCCTGGCGGGGCTCTCGAGGCTCTTGCGCAGCTCGCTGCTGGACATCTTGAACCAGGACTTCATCCGTACCGCGCGGGCCAAGGGGCTTTCCGAGCGGATCGTGATTTACAAACACACCCTGCGCAACGCGCTCATCCCTTTGGTGACGGTGGTGGGCATTCAGGTGGGTTATCTGTTCGGCGGGGCTATCGTGGTGGAGCAGGTTTTCGCCCTGCCGGGGATGGGCCGCCTGATCGTGGGGGCCATCAACGAGCGCAACTACCCATTGGTGCAGGGCTCGATTCTTCTGGTGACGACGGTGTTCGTGCTGATTAACCTGCTGGTGGACCTGATTTATGCCCGGCTCGACCCCCGAGTCGAATACGCTTGATGCGATAGATAAGGGAAAATCTCAATATCAAGAAAACCCATCCCAGACCTGAACTTTATGATCCTTCGCCGAAGCCTAAAGCCCATCCTGTACAACCCCCTGGGGCTGCTCGGGCTGATTCTCTCGCTGCTGGTGGTCGGCGCGGCCCTCTTTGGCCCGCCACTCTCCCCCTTTGAACCCGCCAAGCAAGACATCCTGACGCGGCTCTCGGGGCCCTCCCCTTCGCACTGGCTGGGCACGGACCAGTTCGGGCGGGACCTTTTCTCCCGAATCCTCTACGGCTTCTGCAGCTCGCTCGAGGTGGCCTTCGTCTCGGTGGGGCTGGCCCTGGTCATCGGTGCGCCGCTGGGCATCTTGGCGGCCTACAGCGGCGGCTGGCCCGACCGCATCATCCTGCGGGTGATGGATGTGCTGCTGGCCTTCCCCATCATCCTGCTCGCCATCGGCATCGTGGCCCTACTGGGGCCGAGCCAGTGGAACGCGGCTCTGGCCATCGGCATCGTCTACGTGCCGATTTTTGTGCGGCTCACGCGAGGTCCGGCGCTGGTGCTGCGAACCTCGGACTACATCCAGGCGGCGCAGGCGCTGGGCGCTGGGGCCGGGCGGGTGGTGTTTCGCCACATCCTGCCCAACCTGGCCTCAGTAATTTTGGTGCAGACCACGCTGGCGCTCTCCACCGCGATTCTGGTGGAATCCTCGCTGGCCTTTCTGGGCCTAGGAACCCAGCCGCCTAACCCTTCGCTGGGGCAGATGCTGGCCGAGGGGCGCTCTTATCTGACGCTCTCGCCCTGGACTTCGCTGTTCGCCGGGTTGGCGATCTTGGTAGCCTCGCTGGGCTTCAACCTGCTCGGCGATGTTCTACGCGACACCTTAGACCCCCGTCTACAGGGGCGTTAGCCGAAGATTGAACCCGACACCTTGGCTCCAGGACGCTGAAATCAATCCGTCAGAAAATCTCGAGCCGCACGCGACTTCAAAAGGAGGGCCCGAGCCCGTCATAGTATTCCTTCCAGCGCTGGCGCATCTGCGCCTCGGAGACGCTGCCGTCGTAACCCGGCGAGACGAGCGGTTTGGCGTGCTCGACGTGGATGAGCACCACCGTCTGAATCCGCCGGGGCGCATCGGACAGGCCACGGCCCGCGTAAAACTCCACGCCACGCCTGAACTCCGGGCCTTCCTCCAGCACCCTGGCCGTTCCTTTGAAGCGGTATCCCTTGCGCGAAAGCGAGTCCACCACGTTGATTTCGACTGCTGAATTACCCCGCAGGTTGGCGACGGTGCCGGAAGAGCAGAGGTCGGCAAAAATCAGGTGTTCGTCGTCCCAGACGGCGAGCGTGCCTTTGGGTGAAAGGTTGGGGGTGCCGTCCTCGCAGACCGTCGCCACGAAACCCAAACGCTGTTCGCACACCAGCCGCTGCATGGGCTCGCTCAAGATCGCCATCGCCACTCCTAGCGCTGACAATTTTAGCTCGAGCGCAGCTCGGCCACGAAGTCGTAGCGGTCGCCCCGGTAGTGGCTGCGGGTGAACTCCAGCACCTCACCGCCCTGCAAAAAGCTCAAGCGCTCGATGTAGAGTATCGGGTCCCCTGCGCGAACGCCTAAAAGTCCAGCCTCCTGACGTCCCGCCGCCACCGCCCGCAGGCGCTGCAAGGCCCGAAGGGGGCGCAAGGAATGGGCCTCGAGGTAGCTGTACAGCGAATCTTTTACGGCTTCGGGTTCAGGCAGCAAATGAGCCGGAATCGCCGCTCGCTCGACGGCCATCGGCTCACCCTGAGCGCTACGCACCCGCTCGAGCCGGGCTACCTTCTCCCCCGGCGAGAGCTTGAGGGCCAGCACTTCCTCGGGCGAGGCGGTAAACAAACCCTTTTTGAGCCAGCGGTCGCTGGGCTCCAAGCCACGTGCCCGCATGTCCTGGCTGAAGCCAGTCAGGGCCGAGAGCGGCTGCTCAAGCCTGGGGGCCACATACGTTCCCGAGCCCTGGCGGCGCTGCACTAAACCTTGGGCTTCCAATCGTTCCAAGGCTTTACGTAGGGTCAACCTCGAGACCCCGAATCGCTCGGCTAAGGACCGCTCCGGGGGCATAGCCTCCCCGGCCTTCCAGGTGCCTGAGACCAGCGCATCGCGCAGTCGGGACTCGAGTTGCAGGTACAACGGGGTGGCCGCGTTTTGGTCCAGGGTCAGCCGCATCGCAGGCTATCATACCACTCATATACCATTATCTTGCCAAGCCTATCCGCAACACTTATACTCTTGCTCGAACCCCAATCGCTCGAGCCCCATTAGGGCAGGTTCGCAACATCTGAGGAGGCATCCATGAAGAAAACTCTTGCGCTCTTGGTCGCGGCGCTGCTGGGCTCGGCGCTGGCCCAGAGCAAAACCATCACAGGCTACGACAGCCTAGGGGTGACGAACGGAAAACCCGGCGGCACCCTGACAATGGCCCTGACCAGCGCGCTGCAGACCTTCTTCTACTACGGCGCGATTGATAACGCCGGTTCCACCATCGCCAACCAGCTTTTCGACGGGCTGATCGAGTACAACCTCGCCACCTATAAAATCGAGCCCGCCTTAGCCACCTCCTGGACCATCACCGGGGGGGGCAAGGTCTACACCTTCAAGCTGCGCAAGGACGTGAAGTGGTCGGATGGGCAGCCCTTCACCGCCGACGATGTGGTGTTCACCTACACCCAGGCCGTCGCCAACCCCGAGGCCAAGGGCGGCGACCCCGGCAACTTCGCGGGGGTGAAGGTCGAGAAGGTAGACGCTTCCACCGTGCGCTTCACCCTGCCCAAGCCCGCCCCGGCCTTTATCCACTACATGCGGCTGCCGCTGCTGCCTAAGCACAAGCTGGCGAGCTTCAGCCAGGAAGGTGGAAAACCCGCTGCCGAGATCAACAACGCCTGGCCCACCACTGTAGACCCCAAAGAGGTAGTGGGAACCGGAGCCTTCCGGCTGGTGAGCTACACGCCGGGGCAGAAAGTGACCTTGGAGCGCAACCCCAACTACTGGAAGAAGGATGGGGCAGGCACCCCCCTGCCCTATCTCGACCGCTTGGAGTATCTGGTCATCTCTGATTCGCAGGCTCAAGTCGCCCAGTTTTTAGCCGGGAACATCGGCCAGCTCAACATCAGCGGCACCGATTTCCCCACCCTCAAACAGCGCGAAGTGGGTGGGGCTCCCATCAAGGTGGTGCAGTTCCGCGCCTTGTTCGGCTCGCCGCCCCACCTGGCCTTCAACTATGACGCCAAGAACCCCGAACTGGCGAAACTTTTCAAGGACACCGCTTTCCGCTTAGCCATCCAGTCGGCGGTGAACCGCAAGCGCATCATTGACGACGTGTACAACGGCCTCGCCGAGCTTCCCGGCAACGGGGTGGCCCCCATCAGCGAGTGGTACTACAACACCACCAAGCTGCTGGGAACCTACGACCTGAACGCGGCCAACGCCGCCCTCGACAAGTTGGGCCTGAAGAAAGGAGCCGACGGGGTTCGCACCCTGCCGAGCGGGAAACCCTTGGAGTTCACCCTCACCTACGGCTCGAATAGCTCTACCTTCAGCGCCATCGCCACCATCATCCAAAACGACCTCAAGAGCATCGGGGTGAAGGCTAACCTGCAAGGCGTGCTCAGCTCCAACCTACTCTCGACGGGCCGGGGCAAGGACTGGGAAGCCATCATCCTGGGTTTTGGCGACCAGCCCGACCCCGAGCTGCGCACCCCCATCTGGAAGCCGGGCGGAGCGCTCTACTACTGGCACCAGAGCACCATCCCCACCAGCGACGGCGGCCAGCCCCAGTTCAACAACTTCCTGCCCTGGGAGAAGGAAATCTACGACATCTGGGAGAAGGCCGCCAGCACCACCAACGTCACCGAGCGTAAGGCCCTGTATGACCGCTGGCAGGCCATCTTTGCTCGCCAGGCGATGGTCATCATGATCGCTAAGGCCAACGCGGTGGGCGCGGTGAGCACCAAGTATGGCAACTACATCTACGACCTAGGCGTGATTCCGGGATACTATCCGGTGCCGCTCATGTTCCAGAAATAGCGATGAGCGATGAGCTTTGGAGGCCAGTGGCTTGTGGCCTGTGGCAAGTGGGAAAAATCCACAAGTTACGAGCCATAGGCCACAAGCTTGCCCTGCTCATCGCTAGTCGCTATTGCTCTCCCCATGTGGACCTTCCTTCTCAAACGCGTCCTGATCGCCATCCCCACCCTGCTCTTGATCTCGGCGCTGGTGTTTGCCGTGATTCAGCTTCAGCCAGGCGGGTTTTTGGAGAACATGCTCGACGACCCACGGGTCTCGAGGCAAACCGTGGAAAACATCCGCGCCCAGTACGGCCTCGATCGGCCCGTCCCGGTGCAGTATTTGGGCTGGCTCAAGAATATCGTTCTGCACGGGGACTTCGGCTATTCGTTTTTGAATAACCGCCCGGTCTCGAGCCTCATCTGGGAGCGGATGGGCTGGACGGTAGTTTTGGCCGTTCTGACTATTCTTGCGACTTGGCTGGTGGCGATTCCGCTGGGCATCTACACCGCCATCAACCGGCACTCTCTGGCGGCGAACGTCGCCAACTTCATCGGGTATTTTGGCATCGCCACGCCGGATTTCCTTGTGGCCCTGCTGCTGATCGCGCTCGTGCTGAACACCGGCGGAACCAACGTGGGTGGGCTGTTCAGCTCGCAGTACATTGATGCGCCCTGGAGCTGGGCTAAGTTCCGCGACATGCTGGGGCATTTGTGGATTCCGCTGATCGTGATTGGCCTCGAGGGCATCGCCAGCCTGATGCGGCAGATGCGGGCCAACCTGCTCGACGTGCTGAACCAGGATTATGTGCGCACCGCCCGTTCAAAAGGCCTGGCGGAGCGGGTGGTGCTGTGGAAACACGCCGTTCGCAACGCGATTAACCCGATGATCAGCATCGCCGGGCTGAGCCTGCCTAACCTCATTAGCTCGACCATCATCGCCTCCATCGTGCTGAACCTGCCCACCATCGGGCCGTTTCTCTATCAATCCCTGCTCGACAAAGACCAGTACGTGGTGATGGCTCTGCTGATGCTTTCGGCCTTCCTGCTGATGGTCGGCAACTTGCTCGCCGACTTAGCTCTAGCCTGGGCCGACCCGAGGATTCGCTATGAGTGAGCCCCTTCCCCTGACCTTTAGCCTCTCCCCCATGGATGGGGGGAGGCTGGGAGGGGGGTGCAACGGCCTCGGCCCGTTATTTGCTGCTAAAGACCGTCTTTTCTCGGCAAACCACGCGCTCAATCGCCGCGTCCCCCCCACCAGGGGGGAGGAGTTATCGTTGCAGGAGTGGAGGCTCGAGGCCCCCCTATGAGCGCCGTCGCCCCAACCAAGCGAGGGGTAGACCGTAGCAGCCTGCTCTACCTGGCATGGCGGCGCTTCACCAAGAGCAGGCCCGGTGTGATTAGTGGGGTGGTGCTGATTTTCCTCTACCTAATCGCGCTGTTTGCGGGGTTCCTCTCCCCCAATAACATTGTCACCCAGCACCCCGACGCGGTGTATCAGCCGCCGCAGCAGGCGCACATCGTCCGGGACGGCAAGTTAGTGTGGCCCTTCGTTTACCAGATGAAGAAAGAGCGCGACCCCGTGACCTTTGTCGCCAAATACATCGAGGACAAGGCCCGGCCCACGCCCATCCGCTTTTTCTTGCGCCAGGGCGAGCCTTATAGCTTCTTAGGCCTCAAAACCAATCTGCACCTGTTCGGCGTGCCCGAATCCGAAGGGTATCTTTTCCCGCTCGGCACCGACCAGTTCGGGCGCTGCCTGTTCTCGCGCACCCTGGTAGGCTCGCAGGTCTCGCTCACTGTGGGCATCGTCGGGGTGCTGATTTCCTTTGCCATCGGCATCCTGCTGGGCGGCATCTCCGGCTACTTCGGCGGCTGGATTGACAACCTGATCCAGCGCGTCACCGAGGTGCTGCTCTCGATTCCCCGCCTGCCGATTCTGATGGCCCTTTCCACCATCATCCCGGCGCGGTGGCCGAGCACTTGGATTTACTTAGGGATTATCGCGGTGCTTGCCTTTATCGGCTGGGCGGGGCTGGCTCGAGTGGTTCGTGGACAAGTTTTAGCTCTGCGCGACGTGGATTATGTGACTGCTGCCCGGTCGCTGGGCTCGCGCGACCTCCGCATCATCCTGCGGCACATCGTCCCCCACCTGACCTCCTACCTGATTGTCACCGCCACCCTGGCCTTGCCCGGCTACATCATCGGTGAGTCGGCCTTGTCGTTTCTGGGATTAGGGATCAAGGAGCCGATGGCAAGCTGGGGCTTGCTGCTCAAAGACGCGCAGAACTTTCAGGCGTTGGGGCTGTACCCCTGGCTGCTCACGCCAGGCATCCTGATCTTCGTCTCGGTGCTGGCCTACAACTTCCTGGGCGACGCGCTTCGCGACGCCGCCGACGTGCGCAGCCTAGACTAGGGCATGGAGCTGGTAAGTGTTTGCCTGGAAATCGGGCTGGCTGCGCACTTCGGGCATCTTCCCCTGGCTTCTAAGCTGTCCTGAGTGGGCTCCAGACCAGCCCTCATAATCCTGGCCGTCGCCAGCGCGGTGGAAATCTTCGGCTATTACATCCCCTTCGTGGACAACGTACTCGACTCCATCCACACGCCTTGAGTCGCCGCCGGGACCCTCGCCGCAGCGGCCCTGCCAGTCCACCTCGACCTGTTGGTGTAGGGAAGCCTGGGCCTAATCGCGAGGGGCGGGATGGCCGAGGGTGCAGGAGGGACCGTGCTAGGGTGGGGACTCTCGACGGTGAGTACCGGCGGGTTGGGGAACCCGGTGCTGGCGACGCTCGAGAACATCAGCGCGATCGGGCTCCCGCTCTTAGCATGCCTCGTCCTGGTTCTCACGGCGATCGTAGCACTGCTGGCTCTGGGCCTCACCCTGCACTTCCTGTTGCGCCGCAGAAGGCCCATTTAGAGCGCTAAGCCATGATCGCTCACAGAACCCTGGTGAGAATCCGGTAACTGCGCCAGGGCCGGAACCCGAGCCTGCCGTAGAACTCGGCCAGCACCGTCCAGTCAATCACGGTCTCCTCGGCTCCCCTATCTTTCAGCTGCCCAACCCCATAAGCCAGCAACGCCATCCCTAAGCCCATCCCCCGCACCTTCTGCGAAATCCCGATGGGGCCGAGCCCGCTGGGGTGGCTCGAAATCCCCCGCAGCCAGTACAGCCCGGGGCCGATGCGGCGGCTGGCCGTGGGATAGAGCTGGCAAAAGCCCAGCACCTCGCTCTGGGACCGGAGAATCAACACGTGGGAGGGATGGTCCTCGAGCGCCAACCGCCGCACGGTGTCGTAGTACCAGCGCCCCGGAAAGGTCTCTCCCAGAAACCGCAGCAGGCCGGGCACCTCGTCAACTCCGCACGGGACGATCTCGAGGCCGCTGTGCTCGAGGTCGGAGCGGGCTTTCTCGGGAATCGTGTAACTGGCTAGGGATCGGTGAAAGTCCTGCACTACGCTCCCCGGCTCGAACCCGGCATCCAGCAAGAGCCGCTCGAGTTCGGCATCTTCCAGCGGCACACCGGGGAAGAAGTGCGCGGGGTCGGAGCCATACGCCACCCGGGTGTAGCCGAGGGCGCGGAGGGCGGAGAGGGTGTGCTCGAGCAACCGTTGGCCCTCCCCTTCCCGGCCGGGCTCAACCAGGACATAGCTGATCCAGGCTTTCTGCGGGTCCTGCTTGGGCCAAGCCGGAACTGGCGGCGGGGTTTTCACCCCGACGAATGCCACCGGCCCTGTCTCGTCCTCGAGCACACTGGAGAGATCCGGGCGGCTGTGCTCAGGGTCACCCAGAGTTTGCTGATTCCAGAGGGCTTCGTCAAGGCTAAAGAGCCTTCCCCAGCGGCGCTGCCAGAGGTCGAGGAGTTGGGGGGTGTCGGAACGGCGAAGCGTACGGATCAGCACGGCAATGTGAGTATATGTGGAATTCGTAACGCTGATGTAACCCTGGTCGTTCTACACTTTGGCCCATAATGAAAAAATGAATTGGAGGCGATGAACGTGGTCTGGGAACGCATTGATGAGTATGCCAATTTCCACCTGGGGGACGCTATCGTCTGGCTGACTGAGGGTCGGGCCGAAGGTGGGGTTATCACCGAGATGGTCGAGTCACCCGGGGGCCCGGTGTTCTGGCTAACCTGCGCACCCTTCTGGGTGCGACCCGAGCAGGTTTGGCACAGTGCGGTTTTTTGGGGCGAAGCCTCGGGCTATTCGGCCAACATCTGAAAAGCGGTTCACCCAGATGCTTCCATCCGTAGGTGTCGCTAAGGTGCCACAGGAGCCCATCTATCGTCTCGAGCATTGTGGAGTAGGGCTTAAGCCCTAAAACGTCTGACAGCCCAGATCTGGGTCAGGGGTTTGGGGAGCTATAGCCTCGGCGAGTACTGACTCCTCCCTGGAACTGGGAGGCTGGCCTTTAGGGCGGCCATCGTGCCACCGCGCCACCTCGAACCTTCTTGAACGGCGGGTTAGCGCTGGCAGCACTCGACGGGCGAGGATCCATGCTCGAGCCCGCGCCGTTAAGCGTTTTGATCCACCCACCGCTGAAAGATCGCGCGAAGCAGAGGGCTTGCACGATCCTCACCCTACTTCCCTGTATTCTTAAAAACACATGAATACTGACCAACTTCAGCCGAAAGACTGGATTCCTCTAATCAAGCCTTATACAAAGGCCAATATCTGGCGCAGCCTGCGCCAGGTACTCAACACCCTCCTGCCCCTCCTTCTGCTCTTCTACCTCGCCCACCGGGCCCTCTCGGTTTCACTCCTGCTCACTTTGGTATTGGACCTGGCAGCAGCGTTCTTCGTGGTTCGCCTGTTCATCCTTCAGCACGATGCAGGCCACGGCTCTTTATTCCCTAAAAAGTGGGCCAACGACTTCCTGGGCTTCTTCAGTGGGGTCCTGACGCTGGTTCCCTATCACCACTGGCAGCTCTCCCATGCTCGCCACCACGCCACCAGTGGCAACCTGGATAAGCGAGGGGTAGGAGATATAGACACTATGACCCTCGAGGAGTGGCTCAGGGCCTCACCCTGGAAACGCCTTAGATACCGTATCTACCGCAACCCCTTTGTAATGTTCTTCATCGGGCCAATCTACACCTTCATGCTCTCCTACCGCCTCCCCCTGGGCTTTGGAGCGAACAAGCCCTGGGTGCGAAACTCGGTGGCCCTGACCAACCTCGTCCTAGTCCTTTTGCTTTGCGGCATCGTATGGTTCTTTGGGTTCAAGACCCTGCTTTTGGTTTATCTGCCCATTCAGTACTTCGCCGGGATGGTGGGTATCTTCCTTTTCTACGTCCAGCATCAGTTCGAGGACGCCTACTGGGAGCACGACCCCCGCTGGGAGCATCTGAAGTCGGCCATGGAAGGGAGCACGTACCTCAAGCTTCCCAAGCTGCTCCAATGGCTCACCGGGAATATCGGCTTCCACCACATCCACCACCTCTCGCCCAAAATCCCCAACTACAATCTGGAAACGGTGCAGCGCGAGGTGAGCTTGGTCAAAGTAGCCCCTACCGTCACCCTTAAAGATGCCTTCAAGATCGCCTTCGCCGACCTGCACCTTCACGATGAGGAAAGCCGTAAGCTGGTGGGTTTTAAGGAAGCTCATCGCCGTTTACGCGAAATAAAGAAAACCAGCCGGAGTTCAGGGACGCAGAGCCGATTTTCTTCCCTTGG
>PSMF01000064.1:0-20662 GCA_040290005.1 Meiothermus sp. | reverse complement strand
TAATTCATCGGTGAATAGAAAGGGCGCTCGAGCTCTTTTGCCCTTCCCTTGAGGGCTGTTTGTTAGGGTAGTACAAGTTTTCCGAACAAAAGCGAAATTCCTCTCAATTTTTGCGGTGAACCGCCAGCGCCTTGCCGTATGCGGCCCGCGAATTATGAGTGTAAAATTTAGACAGTGGTCAAATACATCGGCTCGAAGCGTGCCCTGCTACCTTGGATCACCGGCGTGGTCGAGGAAATTCGCCAGCAGGAGCCTTTAGACAGTGCGGTGGAGCTGTTTTCGGGCACGGCCAGGGTGGTCATGCTCTCAAAGGCCTGGGTTTGCACGTCACCTCCAACGACTTACACACCTACGCACTGGTGTTGGCCCAAACCCTGGTACAAGCCGATCGGAACCGATATCCCGAGGGCAAAATAAGATCTATCCTGGAGCGGCTGATGGGGCTGCTAGGCACATCGGGGTGGTTCACCCAGACCTGCTGCCAGGAGTCGCGGTATCTCCAGCCACACAACGGGGCGAGAATCGAGGCAATCCGCCAAGCGATTGAGATAGAGTGTGATGGGGACGAGATTTTGCGGGCTATTCTGCTCTATAGCTTGATGATCGCTGCCGACAAGGTGGACTCCACCACCGGTATCCAGATGGCCTACCTCAAGCGCTGGGCACCGCGCTCATACAAGCCCTTAAAGCTCGAGCTTCCCCCTTTGCTGGCGGGCGGTGGCGAGGCCCTCCAAGCCGACGCTTTGGAGGTCGCTGGGAGCCTCCGGGCCGACCTGTTCTACCTCGACCCGCCCTACAACCAGCACTCCTATCTGGGCAACTACCACCTCTGGGAAACCCTGGTGCGCTGGGACCAGCCACCGACCTACGGGGTCGCGCGAAAGCGCACCGAGGTGCAGGAGCGGCGCAGCCCCTTCAACTCCAGGCGCCAAGCCAAAGGCGCGATGGAGCGGCTATTGGCTAGCATCCAGGCCCGCCGCCTGTTGGTTTCCTTCAACGACGAAGGCTTCTTCAGCACTGCCGAGATCACCGCGATGCTAGGGGAATGGGGCTACGTGACCTGCTTGCGCCGCGCTCACCGCCGCTACGTGGGGGCCCGCATCGGGATTTACAACCCTAAAGGCGAGAAGGTGGGGCAGGTCTCGCACACCGAAAATCAGGAGTTCTTGTTTGTGGCGACCCACAGCCGAAAAGTCCACCGGGTGCTGAAGCCCCTCGAGGACGAAACATTCAAACCCGAACGCGAGACGCAAAACGCCTGAGGCCAAGTAAGCCTTACTGCGGATAGGCGCGGCTCGAGCTAGACTGACCCTTTAGTGACAACGTATCTCGAGTACCTTGCCTACGCCGTATTGTTTCTGACCTATTTTGGCCTTGGTCTGGGCTATGTCCCCGGCTACCGCCTCAACCGAGCGGCCATCGCCATCGTGGGCGCGGCCTTATTGATCGTGCTGGGGGTATTAAATCTCAATGAAGCCTGGAAGGCCCTCGACCCCAACACGCTGGTGTTTTTGTTCGGGGTGATGGTGATGAGCGCCAACCTGAGCGAGGCGGGTTTTTTCAATCTGGTGCTCGGGGGCTTGGTGCGCCTAGCGAGGACCCCGCTGGGGCTGTTGGTCTGGTTGACCTTTGGGGCCGGAGTTTTATCGGCCTTATTTCTCAACGATACCGTGGCGATCCTGCTCACCCCGCTGGTCTTCGCCCTGGTGCGGGTCCTCAAACTTCCCCCGGTGCCCTATCTGCTGGCCTTGGCCGGAGCCACCAACTTAGGCAGCGTGGCGACCCTCACCGGAAATCCGCAAAACATCCTGGTGGGTAGCTTTTCCAAAATCTCCTATATAAGTTTTGCCGCCGCGCTGGCCCCGGTAGCCCTATTGGGGTTGATGTTGCAGGTCGGGTTGTTGTGCCTGCTGTACCCGGCGGTGCGTTCCAGAGCCACCCTCCCCGCCCTTCCCAGAACCCCGCCTGAGCTCAACCGAGCCTCGCTGTTCAAGGGGAGCTATGTGACACTGGGCTTGTTGGTCGCGTTTTTGCTGGGCTACCCACCCGCGCAAGCCGCGCTGGTGGCGGCGGGGATTTTATTGTTCAGCCGCCGCTTGCCCTCCGAACAGTTTTTTAGCCGGGTGGACTGGGAACTGCTGGTGATGTTCTCCGGGCTGTTTATCGTGACACACGCGGTAGAGGTGCTGGGGCTGCTGGGGCTCATCAAACCCCTCGCCAACCAGCCTTGGAACCTGCTGTGGGTGACGGCGGGGCTTTCCAACCTGATCTCCAACGTGCCTGCGGTGCTGTTGTTGCATAAGCTCATCCCGAGCGGGGACGCTCGGGGTTGGCTGTTGCTGGCCTCGGCCTCGACGCTGGCGGGGAACCTTACCCTGCTCGGCTCGGTAGCCAACCTGATCGTGGCGGAGGCGGCGCGGCGGGAGGGATACAAGCTGGGGTTTTTGGAGCACCTGCGCTTTGGCCTGCCGATCACGCTGTTGACGCTGCTGCTGGCCTATTTCTGGATTTACCGCTGAAGATCAGTCAAATGCAAACCCCCTTGATGCTTTGTAAGGGGCCTTGTACCTTTGCTCCCCTTGCTAAGGGGGCCATCCAAGGTTGTACAGGTCAAGCGTTATAGCAATAGACCTGGATAGATGGGTAATTCTTGCCGCCCCAATCTCCACCCCTTGACCGTTGTCATCCGAGTTAAGTGGAGGAGGGTCGGTCGGCTAGGTGTTCGGGCTCGAGCCTGCTATAGGCGACGGTCTGGGCTAGCGTGGCGAACCCGTTGAGGATCAGCAAGATCACGATTTGAAACAGCGGCCCAACCCGGTCGGTGGGGATCAGGTTGAGCAGGTTGATCACCACGATCAGCAAAATGTGCGCTCCCCAGTTGCCCCGCCCCATCAGGTGCCAGCCCTCGCGCATGGCCAGGGTCCAGGGCTTGTCGTGGTCGCTCAGGATTTGGAAGGTGTAAAACCACAGCAGGGTGATGGCGGTAGCGGCCACGAAGGTGAAGAGGGTGGCGACCAAAGGCGAGGCATTGGATATCGGCACGCCGATCAGCAGCACCGCCACCTGCATCGCCACAAACACGATCCCTGCCGGGAGGTTGTGCGAGGTCATCTTGCCCCACAGCTCACCGGGCACCCACTCACCGGTGCGCACGTAGCGCAGCAGCACGCTAAAAAGGCCCACCTGCATTGGCCCGGTATAGATGCCCAGGGTAAAAAAGCTCACCAGCAAAGCTTGCACCAACACCCACAACACCCCTACGGGGTGCTGCAATAAGAGCTGAAAGCTGCGCGAGAGCACCTGCGGGACGTTGAGCGGCACGGTTTCCACTGCCCAAAAGTTTAGCAGACCTGCCCCGCTTCTATCGCCGCAACATTGACAATATATATATACCACCGATAACATATATATGTTAGTTGTAGGAGAGGGCGGATAATATGACCAAAGCCACCACTGTAGACCGCGGCAGTTTCCTCGAGCAGCTCGGCACCTGGGACAAGAAAGTCTCGCTCACCCTGGCGCTGTGCGATATAGACGAGTTCGCCCCCATCAACGCCAACTACGGCCACGAGACCGGGGACAAGGTGATCGCCCTGGTGATGAAGGCCTTAGAGGGCAGCCTACCCGAGGGCAGCTTTATGGCCCGTATCGGCGGGGACGAGTTCGCGGTAGGGTTTCCGGGGGCCACCCCAGAGGAGGCCCTGATCCAGCTCGAGGAAATTCGCCACTACCTGAGCAGCAAAAAACATGCTCTGGGCGAGGGTGTTTCCATGCCCGTGCGTCTGAGCATCGGCATCGCCAGCTTTCCCCAGCATGTGTCTGACCCCAAAGATCTGATGGGGGCCGCCGACGAGGCCTTGCACCGCGCCAAGCGTGAGGGGCGCGGGCGGGTCACGATTTACGTCGAGGACCGCATGACCCTCAAGTCCAACTACTACCCCAAGGCCCAACTGGCCCGGCTCGCCACGCTTTCCGAGCGGCTGGGGCGCACCGAGGCGGCCCTGCTACGCGAGGCGCTGGGGGATTTGCTCGAGCGTTACCGGGGGGAGTTATAAATGGCTTGGAGCCCCGAGCAGTACAACAAATTCCAGGCTGAGCGCTCGGCCCCTTTCTTCGACCTGCTCCATCTGGTCACGGTGCGGCCTGGCCTGAAGGTGGTGGATTTGGGCTGTGGCACGGGAGAACTCAGCCGCCATTTGGCAGATGCTTTACCGGACTCAGACGTGCTGGGATTAGACCGCTCGAGCGCGATGCTGGCTAAATCCACACCGTACGCCAGGGCCGGTCTGCGCTTTGAGGAAGGCGATATCGCCGGGCTTCCGGCCAGTACGACCTGATCTTCTCCAACGCCGCTTTACAGTGGTTGGACGCGCACGATGAGCTGTTTCCCCGCCTGTGGGCGCATCTGCGTCCCGGTGGGCAAATCGCCGTGCAGATGCCCGCCAACCACGACCACCCCTCACACCGGCTGGCCTGCGAACTCGCCGAGAGCGAGCCTTTCCGGTAGTTTTTCCCCGAAGGCGGGCGACAGAGCCCGGTGCTGCCGCCGGAAACCTACGCGGGAATGTTTTTCGGGCTGGGCGGGCTCGAGATCATCGCGCTACTGAAGGTGTATCCGCACGTCCTGGCCGATGCCGACGCGATCCTCGAGTGGGTCAAAGGCACGCTCCTGACGCACTACTTGGAGCGCCTTCCCCAGGAGCACAAGACCCGGTTTCTCGAGCAGTATTGGCTGAAGCTGAACCGCATCTTCCCGCAGAAACCGGTGTTTTACGGCTTCAAACGCGTTCTGCTGTGGGCGACTCATCGGTGAGTGCATTGCGCACGATGTGCTTGGCCCGCACCGGCAGGGCATTGAGGGTGGTTTTGAGGAACTCGGGTTGGAGGTTGATGTGGTGCAACTCGCGCAGCGAAAACCAGCGAAACTCCAAACCCACGCTCCCAATCAGCACCACGAAGGGCTCGGGGCTGGGCTCCAGGGGGCCTTCCATCAAATAATACAGTCCCAGCTCGTGTATCCTTTTGCCGTTCAGCTCGAAAAAGTTCTCTGCTACCCAGACCATCCGCCCAATCTCGACTTCCACCCCGAGCTCTTCGCGCACCTCACGGCGCAGCGCCGCCCGTGACTCCTCGCCGAGCTCGACCCTTCCCCCCGGCAGATACCAGAAATCGCCTTTCGGCTCGCGGCACAGCAATACTTGGGCGTTTTTGATGGCTACCCCAGCTACCCTATAGTTGAAGCAAATACCCCCCTGTTCAAACACAATCACCGCTTTAGTGTAGAGGCTGGAAGGGGTTCAGAAAAGGGGTGAAAAACTGTCGAGAGTCCAGAGTCGAGGGTCTAGGGCCAAGACTTGGTTTTGGCCCTAGACCCTCGATGCTTGTCTTAATCACGCTGTAGCTCGCTTTTATGCACCGTCACAAAACTGCCCTCGTCGGTAAGCAAATCCACCGTTCCGGCGAGCGGGTTGAGCTTGGTGACCTTGCCACAGGTCCCGGCGACCGTGCAGGTCTTGGAGTTCTTACGCGGCAGGTCGGCCAGGAGTTCGACATACTGGTCGTGCTCGTACTGCAAGCAGCACAACAACCGCCCACAGGGGCCGGAGATTTTCTCGGGCGACAGCGGAAGCTGTTGGTCACGAGCCATCTTGATCGAGACCTGGGCGAAGTCTTGCAGCCAGGTCGAGCAGCACGACTCCATCCCGCAAGCCCCCAGCACGCCTAAGTATGCGGTCTGGTCGCGCGGGCCGAGCGCCACAAACTCCACCCTGGCCCCGGCCAGCCGGTTGATTTCGCCCACCCAGCGCCTGAGGTCTATGCGCTCCTCGGCAGAGTAGTGCAGGGCGATATGGGTGCCGTCGAGGGTGAACTCGCAGCTCAGCACCTTGGCCCGGATGCCCTCGCGGCGCAGTTTGGCCTTGAGCCACCACTGCACCTCCTCGCCTTTGGCTTTGAGCTTGGCGTGGGTGTCCAGGTCCTCCGTGGTCGCTGTTCGCACGATCTCGCCCACCGCGCGGCCCAGACGAGGGGCAGTGCGCACCTTGGCGAGCTCGAGGCCCCGGCTGCTCCGCACCACCACCCAGGACTCATGAGCTGGAGCCTCGCCGGTGAAGCTATAGTCGTAAATTTTGGGTCCGTGCGTGAATTTCACGCCGACACATTCCATATTTGTTCCTCCTGATGCCGACCTTACAGGCCGACAAAGGGTTTGGCTCATTCGCAGATTGCAATTGGCTTACAATCTATTCTTCAGTTTACCCGATTTTGGAAATGGGTTAGGGTGTTGCCCGACGATGGCGGGGAATCTCGAGTAGGGGTTTGTCTCGAGGTCATCCATTGGCATTTATGTGTCAAAAGGTCGGTTTGTAGGGGCAGCGCCTTATGTTTGCCCTGATGCCCTAACAGCCATCGTGCGGGCTCGAGGTCGTGATTTTGTGGCCTGCGGGGATTGAAGGGCGAACACACCGGTTCGCCCCTACAGAACAGGGTTTTATACGGGACGGTGAAATTGCGGCTCGAAAATCCCTGTCCTGAACAGGAGGTGTGAATGGACTACCTCGGAACTTACTTCGCCCTGGGACTCGCAGATATCCCGCCGGGCACTAGGCCCGCTAGGGCCGGGCTTTGCCCGTGCGAGCACTAGGCCCACGGGGCCGGGCTTTGCTCGTGCGAGCCCGGCGGGATGCTCATCTGCGCAACCTGCTTCTACGGCGTAGGAGCGGGGACTGCGCGGTTGGGTAAATAAAATATGCCTCGACTAACGCAGCTTGGCTAGCTTCAAAGCCAACAAAATCTGCACCAAATCTTCGCCCACGTAGGCCGCCAAGGCATCCTGGGCTTCAGCCACGGTTTCCAGCGCCTGCCGGTACTGCGGGGATTCGGGCGAAAAGCTTTGCCGCAGACGGCGACCTAAATAGGGGAGGGCATCCTCCAGCTCGAGCAGCAGCTTGAGGGCTTCCAAAGTCTGGGCGGGTCCGGAAGATAGCGCTTCGATCACCCCGTCTGTCCTGCTGGTCAGCTTGCCGAACTCTGCCGGGTTTTCCAGCGCCCACCGCGCCTTGCCGACTGAGCCCTCGGCGAAGGCCAGGATTTCGGGGTCGGTGGTCAGGGTGCGTAGAACCGCCTCGGGGAGCGGGGCGAAGGCCACCTCGAGGCTGCGGCTGACCAGCGTGGGCAGCACGGTCTCGCGGCTGGGGGCGATCAGGATCAGCCGGGCGTAGGCCGGGGGTTCTTCCAGGACTTTGAGGAGCGCGTTGGCGGCGGGCTCGCCGAGGAACTGGGCTCCGTCAATCACCGCCACCTTGGTCTTGTAGCGCGGGTAGGTGGAAATCCAGTCCAGCAGGTTTTCGTCCTCACCCTCCTCGCGCGGGGCGATCTGCTCGAGGCGAATCTGCGGTACACGGGCCCTTTTACCGCTCTTGGTCTCGGCCTCAGGGGCGATTTCCAGCAGGTCGGGGTGGGTCTCTAAGCGGCAGGAAGCGCACCGGCCACACGGCGGAAACCCGTACTCGCAGTTGAGCCCCCGGGCGAACCACCGCGCCACCGTCCGCCGCCCCACCCCCTCCGGCCCGGTGAATAGCAGGGTCTGGGACTTTAGGCGGGGGAGGAGCTCGAGGACGCGTTGGTGGCCGAGAATCATAACGGGTACCGGGGTCAGGGGGCCGGGAAACAGCAAGTCAAAAGACGAGGCTCTAACCCTTATTTTCTTTTTACCTTATTTTTCGGAACCCGGCCCCTATTTCCCGAGTACCAGTCGCTCGTACAGCCACATCGGGAAGTTCTCGTGGTGCAGCCGGGTCAGGACCTGTTCCAAGTTGTATTTCACCCGGAAAAACTCGACACTGCCCTCGTCGCTGTCCCAAATCGCGTAGGCCGCGCCGGGCACGCCGTCGCGGGGCTGGCCGGTGCTGCCAGGGTTGATGATGGTGCGGGCTCTGGGGGCCAGGATCAGCTCGCCGCCGTGGGCATAGCGCTGGTAACGCACCCAGTTCTGGCGTGGCCCGGCGTCGCCCGCATACGAGCGCGGACCTGCCGAGACCGCTTCGCCCGCGGCCTCGACGCTCTTCACCGGGGCAGCCTCCAGGCTCAAGTAAGCGCCTGCTAAGTGGGTGTGGCCGTGGAAAGCCCAGCGGCTCTTGGTGCGGTTGAACACGTCCCTAGCCTGCTCGACCTCTTCCAAGTAAGCCAGTGGGTCGAGCGGGCTGCCGTGAACCAATAGCGCGCCCTCGACCTCCTGGGTCCAGGGCAGCTTGGAGAGGTATTCGCGGTTCTCCGGCGAGAGCCGCTGGGCCTGCCAGGCCAAGATTTCCAGCACCGGGCCGTCAATCTGCATGCTGCCAATCTCCAGCAGCCAGATGTCGTGGTTGCCCATCACGCCCTTAGCATCCACCGACCGCAACCAGCTCACGATCTTGTCGGCATCGGGGTAATACCCCACGGCATCACCCAGAAACAGCACTTGGTCATAGCCCCTGGCCTCTTTGAGGATGGCCTCGAGGGCGGGCCAGTTGCCGTGAAGGTCGGAAACGATCAGATAACGCACAACACCCAATCATACCGGAAAAAGCGGAGGGCAAAGGGTCAAGGGCAGAACGCTAAAATAGTCCGAAAGCCTAAAGCCCAAAGCTGAAGGCCAAAGACCCTATGTCCAGGACGGGGATTCTAAACTCCTGTTTTTGCTTTCTTAAACAGGATTTGGTTTCAAGCTTCGGCCTCTATTTTGCCCTCTGCCCGTTGCTCTCAGCGCTCTGCGTTCTACACCCGGTTCAGCGCCTCTATGCGGTGCTCGAGCTGTCGCAGCGCGAAGTCAACGAAAGCCTCTTGGTGTAAACCGAAGGGCATCGGCTGGTGCGCGCTGAAGAGTTCCTGCACCACGCCTACCGCGTCGGGGAGCAGGTCATCCAGGGTGGTCTCTAGGGTTGCTCTTGCTGGAGGGTTTTGCCGCAGCAAGGTTTGCAGGGTGTGAATCCCGTAGGCGATGTGCCGCCCTTCGTCGGCCTGGACGTGGGCCAGACCCGCTCGCAGGCCGGGCATGATGCTGCGCTGTTCCAGGACTTCCCGGTAGGCCCGGTAGCCGGTCTCGGCCAGGATGCCCTCGACCACGAGGTTGTAGGTCGCCAGCGCCTTGACCTCGGCCTCGGGGCCGGGGTCCGCGACGAGCGCATTCATGGCTTCGGGCAGCGCCCGGTAGAAGATGCGCCGGTAGCTCTCGCCGTGAAACCGGGAGAACTCGCCCTCATCACTCACCTCGCGGTGAAAACGGTCGAAGAACTCGGCGTGTTTGGCCTCCTCGAGGGTCCACAGGGCGGTAAACAGCGCGTCGTCAAACCGCTCCGAGCGCGAGATGTGTAGCAGGTACGGGGCTAAGTCAAGGGTGACAGCTTCCTCGCCGCCGACAAAGGAGGCCGAGAGGTGCAGCAGGGTCTCCTGCTCGGGGGCCGAAAGCGCGCGCCAATCGTTTCTGTCTTGGCTCAAGTCCAGGGTTTGCGGGTCCCAGAAGTTGCGCTTGGCCTTGTGGTACAGGCCCACCACGAAGGCATCCTCAGGCCGTGCCGGGCGGCTGGTGGCGAACTGTCGCACGGCCCCACTATACCCCCAGCCGTAACCAAGGCCAGCGCCTTTGGTAGCTCTCGGCTTTTGCGGCGAACAGGTGTGGCGTGCCGTTGTTGGGGTTGGGGCGCAGAATCCCCGCCTCGGTCTCCTCGAGCCCGTACGGGGCGTAGACCTCGAGGCTGCCGGGCGCGATCCCCACGCAGGTTCCGGCGATCAGGAAGCGATCCACGCCCTGGCGCGAGGAACCGATGGGCGGGCAGGCAGCTCCGAAGCGCCGCTCGAACCACAGGTGAACCCTGGCCTGGTTGCGTACTTCGATCCGTATCGGAAGGTCGGAGAATAGCGCCGCAGCCGCCCCAATCGCCCGGTCCTCGGCCTCGTAGCTGAGGTCTGGGTCAAAGTAGAAAACATCGTAGTCGCTGATGTTCTCCTCGGGCGGGCGACCTGTTTTCACGTTCCGCAGGGTCTGAAACAAACAGCCTGCCACCAGAAGGGTCTGGGGCAGGCTGAGCCGTGGGAGGCGCTCGAGCAGGGCCGCGTTGTGGGGGTTGCGCCGAACGATCTGGGCGAACTCGAGGTCCGTCATCCCGGCTCAGTGCTGATGCGCCCCTTCGCTGTGCACGTGCCCGTGGGCCAGTTCGTCCTGGGTGGCGGGGCGCACCCCGGTCACGGTCACGTCAAAGTTGAGGGTTTCCCCGGCCAGAGCGTGGTTGAAGTCCACCGTCACGTCCTCGCCCTCGACGCTCAAAACCGTGAAGGGCATGGGGTTTCCCTGCGGGTCTTCGGCGTAGAACATGGCCCCTTCTTCAAGCTCGGCATCGGCGGGGAAAGCGCCGCGCTCGAGCACCTGCACTCCCTCAGGGTCGTACAGGCCATAGCCCTTCTCCGGCGGAACCGCCACCGAAACCTTATCCCCCACCGCCTTGCCGGAGAGGGCATCCTCGAGGCCCGCCACGATGTTCTTGTGCCCGTGCAGATAATCGAGCTGCCCTTGGTCCACCAACTCATCCTCAACGTGCAGGGTGTAATCAATGCTCACCACCGAGTCTTGCGATACGTTCATGCCAAACCTCCAAGCGTCTTACTATACATGGGGTTCGCCGAGGGAATGTCTGCTGTCTAACCCTTAGAGGCTGGCAATGAGCAACTGGCGATGAGGGATGAGCTAAAAGATTGCTGATAGCTTGAGAGCTTACGTCAACATAGATTCTAAAATCTTGACTTCTCCATCCCAGACTGGAGTTTAGTTCTGGCTACGAGCTGTCGCTGGTTTTTGCCTTAGCTCATTGCTCATCGCTAAAACCTCAAAGCACATTCCCCCACGCCGAGCTTGCTATCCTAAACCCATGCACGTCGAGAGTGTTATCGGCAAAACCCCGATGGTGCGGCTGCACCGGGTCGTGGAGCCGGATATGGCCGAGGTGTGGGTGAAGCTCGAGGGCGCCAACCCCGGCGGCTCAATCAAAGACCGCACCGCCTGGTACTTGGTCAAGGACGCCGAGGAGCGCGGGATTCTCAAGCCCGGCTCGGGCCAGACCATCGTCGAGCCGACGAGCGGGAACACCGGTATTGGACTGGCGATGGTGGCGGCCAGCCGTGGCTACAAGCTGGTGCTGACCATGCCCGCGCAGATGTCCGAGGAGAGGAAGCGCACCCTGCGGGCCTACGGGGCCGAGTTGATCCTGACCGACCCCGCGCGGCGGATGCTAGCGGCTCGAGAGGAGGCCGTCCGCATCGCCGAGGAGCGCGGAGCCTACCTGCCCGACCAGTTCGACAACCCGGCAAACGCTCGGGCGCACTACGAGACTACCGGCCCCGAGATTTACGAGGCGATGGACGGGAAGATAGATGCCTTCGTCTACGGTACGGGCACGGGCGGCACGATTATGGGTGTGGGGCGCTACCTGCGCGAGCGCATCCCTGGCGTGCAAATCATCGCCTGCGAGCCCGCGAGGAGCAACGTGATCTCCGGCGGGCAGAGCGGCTCCCACCAGTTTCAGGGGATGGGGCCGGGGTTTATCCCGCCCAACCTGGACGTGAAAATGCTCGACCGGGTGATGCAAATCTACGAGGAACATGGCTTCCCGCTGGCCCGCCGCCTGGCAAAGGAAGAAGGCTTGTTTGTGGGGATGAGCGCGGGCGGGATGGCCTGGGGAGCGCTGCAAATCGCCCGCGAGCTTGGCCCCGGCAAGCGGGTGGTGACGATTGCCTGCGATTCGGGGGCTAAATACTTGAGTACGCCGCTCTTCGACGAGCCGGAGGAAGCCAAGGCGTGAGCCTGAAGCGGGTTCGGGCGCTGTTCAGCGGCGAGGGAGGTGCCCGCCGCTTTCAAGACCCCGCCCCGGTACTGGCCGAAATCGCCCGGCTGAGACTGCCTGCTAACACCCGAATCTTGGATTTCGGTTGTGGAGCGGGGCAGACCACGTTGGATATTGCGGCGGCCTATCGGGATGCCGAGGTCGTCGGGCTGGACGTGACCCCAGCGCAGATCGAGCGGGCCGAAAGGGCTCGAGCCGCCTCTGGTATTTCCAACGTGCGCTTTCTCGAGGGCGACGGGGGAGATGTCTCCGGCGAGTTCGACCTGATCTTGCTGCTGGCGGTGATCCAGTTCGTCGCTAAACCCCGGCCCCTGCTGCGCGAGCTGCGTGAGCATTTGAGACCGGGTGGCACATTGTTGTTCACCACCGTCCCGTTGCCCTCCGATGAACCGGGCCACTCCTTTACTCGTGCCGTGATGGGGCGCTTCATCCCGGAGACCCCGACCTGGCTTACGCTTGAAGCCTGGGACGAGTTGTTGTTCGATGTAGGCTTCACTCGGACGGCCTACACCCTCAACCCTTGGCGGCTGCGCGAACTGCCGCCCCAGCGGGCAGAAACCCTGGCCGAAGAGTTGCGGCGCTATGGGCTGGAGCTCGAGCAGGTTGAGCCTTGGATTCAAATCGCGCTGATTACCGCTCGATAGGCTAAATCCACCCGCGCAGACGGTACATAGCTAGGCCAAGGTATTCCCTGACCACCGCCTCGAGCCCCTTCAACCGGTCCGTCGGTTTCCCCATCGTCATGTCGAAGCGCACCTCGCTCGAGGGCACGCTCGTCACCTCCAGACCGAGCTTCTTGAAGGTCGCCAGGGCCCGCCGAGAATGGGTCGGCGTGGTCACCAGCAGGATTTGCCGGAAGCCCCTGGTCTTCGCCAAATCTGCCGTCGCCAACGCCTCAGTGCGGGTGGTGCGCATCTGGGGCAGCAGCAGGATTTCTGGGCCGCTCGTGCCGAACAGCGTTTGAATCTCTTTCTGAGCCTCAAGTCCCAACGACGGGCAGCTTTTATCCCCGAAGATTTCACCGTCTACGTCGGAGAGGGTGATTCTCGGCGCGTACCCGGCCTTCCACAGTTCCAAACCCTTTTCCACACGGGCGAGCGAGGAAGCCTCGAGCTGCCCCACGCCGCAGTGCATCCCACCCCCCAGAATCACGATCAGGTCGGCAGAATGCGGGGGTTCGCTCACCACCAACGATTGCGCGAGGCGCGGCAAAACCGGGGTGAACAAACAAGCCCCAATGAACAAGGCGACTAGCGCCGTACCCGTGAGCAGGACACGGAAAGTAAAGGTTGTGAGGCCGAGTAAGGTTCCCAATAACCACAGCAGCGCCAGCGTTATCAGCGATAATCCGGCACCCAATAAAAGCGCGACCGGGAGCAGCAAGAGGCTAAGCCCGGCAGCAGTTTCCAAACGCCGGAGGAGGGTCACGGTCTCAATACTAAGGCCTCATCCGCGGTGAGCCGCCTGCGGTTTGTGCCACGCTTTCCTTCCGGCAGGCCCGAGATACAATAGGTTTCATGGCAGCGCTCACCAGTGACCAGAAAATGGTGCTGGAGATGGTCCGGCAGGTCTCGAGGGAGGTCCTCTGGGAGCTGGCCCCCCAGTATGACCGCTCAGGTGAATACCCCTGGCCGCAGCTCACCCAGCTCGGCAAGCTCGGCCTGTTGGGGATGAACACGCCCGAGGAATGGGGCGGCAGCGGTTTCGACTCGGTGACTTGGGCTTTGGCGATGGAGGAAATTGCCGCCGCCGACCCCAGCGTGGCGGTGCTGCTTTCGGTGACTTCAGGGCTGCCGCAGTACATGCTGAACAAGTTCGGCACGCCCGAGCAAAAGAAGAAATACCTGATCCCCCTGGCGAGCGGGGAGTGGATCGGGGCCTTCGGCCTGACCGAGCCGCACGCGGGCTCGGACCCCGCCTCGATGAAGCTTTCGGCCAAAAAGGTGCCGGGGGGCTGGCAACTTGACGGGGTGAAAGCCTGGGTGACCTCGGGCGGACAGGCCCAGGTCTATACCGTGATGGCGAAGGGCGAGGCGGGCATCTCCACCTTCATCGTGGAGAAGGGATTTCCCGGCCTCTCCTTCGGCAGACCCGAGGAGAAGATGGGCTTGCACGCTGCCCATAGTTGCGAGATGGTTTTCGACGCGGTGTTCGTGCCCGACGAGAATCTTCTGGGTCAAGAGGGACGAGGACTCGCACAAGCCCTGGCCGGTCTCGACTCCGGACGGGTGGGTATCGCGGCGCAGGCGGTGGGGATGGCGCGGGCTGCCTTCGACATCGCCAAGGCCTACGCCGACGAGCGCGTGCAGTTCGGTAAAAAGATTCGGGAATTTCAGGGGGTGAGCTTCAAGCTGGCCGAGATGTATACCAAAATTGTCGCGGCCAGGGCGCTAACCTTAGCCGCCGCTGAGCGGAAGGACAGCGGCGAGAAGTTTACCTTGGAGGCCAGCACCGCTAAACTCTTCGCCTCGGACACGGCGGTGAACGTTACCTGCGAAGCGGTGCAGATTTTGGGTGGATATGGCTACCACCGCGACTACCGTGTGGAGCGCTACTACCGCGATGCCAAGATCACCGAGATTTACGAGGGAACTTCGGAGATTCAGAAGTTGGTGATCGCTCGAGAGCTCTACAAGTAGGGGACCGGGCTCCGGGAAAATCAAAGTCAAGGGCAAACGTCAACCCCAGCCCCACCCCGCTGCGCGGCGAAACCGGCATCTCCGCCCTGCGGGCACCTCCCCTGAGGTTTGCAGAGAATAGCGTCTAGGATAGGTGTAGATAATCACGTTCCCAAGAGGGGCTTTTGACTTTCCCCCTTAGGAAGGGGAGCCATCCGAGGTCGTCAAAGGTCAAATGCTTTGCCGATAGACCTTGACCGATGGGGGGATTCTTGCTGCACCGCTCGCCAAGGATGTATCACCGAAATGCGTAGGCGCATGATTCACTAGCCCCCCAACCTCCTCACTTTCCGCCGTTCTCATGAGCATTGGTGCTCATTTAAGCCGGGTGATATTAAGGTCAAATGGGCTTGTTTGGGGGCGGGCATTCGGTATCATGCAAACACCGACAGGAGGCTGTAAATGAACCGTAGGCGGCTTTTGGCTTTTGGCATCACCAGCGTTCTCGCCCTCCTTCCCGGAGCGCTCGCGCAGCGCCAGTTGGAGTTTGTCACCACCAACCTGCAAACCTTTGCCGATTTTTTCAACCCACTCGTAGACCGCTACCAGAAGGCCAATCCTGGGGTCACGCTCAAATGGACTGACCTTCCCCAAAACGCTATCCAACAGAAGATTCTAGCGGGTGTAGCCGCGGGCAGTGCACCCGACGCGGTGCAGATGAACTCCGACCAAATCCTTGGCCTGGCCCAGCAAGGTGCACTTTTGCCGCTGAATGACCTGCTCCCGGCGGAGACCTTCAAGCTCTACCAGAAATCATCGCTGGACGCGTTTACCTTTGAAGGTAAAATCTATGGCCTGCCCGACTACGCCAGCACCCGTATCGTGGCCTTCAACACCGACATCTTGAAGAAGGCTGGGCTCGACCCTAATAACACCCCCAAGACCATTCCAGGGATTTTAGAGTGGGCCAAAATCATCAAAGATAAGGCGGGCGTTTATGGCTTCGCGCCGCTGATTTCCGGGGTGGACTTTCTCAAGACCTTCCAAGAGGCCGGACTCCCCATCCTCGACGAGAAACGCCAGAAAGCGGTGTTTAACAGCTCTGCGCACGTGGCCCTTTTGCAGCAGTACATTGACCTGCGCAAGAAGGACTATTTCCCCGAGGACGTGATGCGCCGCGGCTTCACTGCGGCCTACGAGCTATACACCGCCGGGAAGCTCGGCATCATCATCATCGGCCCCCAGTTCATGCCCCGCTTAGAGAAGGACAACAACGCTATCTGGAAGGTGACCGTGGTCGCGCCCCACCCAGTCGGCGCGGGCCAGGTGGTGCAGGCCAGCACCTTTGCCTACGCCGTGCCCAAGGGGGCCAGGGACCCCAAGGCCGCGGCTGCGCTGGCGGCTTGGCTCACCAACGACGAGAACCAGTTGGCCTTCTCCAAGCGCACCGAAACCACCTTCCCCACCACGGTCAAAGCCGCCCAAGACCCCTACTTCCGCTCCGGCGGCAACGACGTGAATGCTCAAGCCCGCCTCGCCGCCTCCAAGACCATGCGTATCGGGCGCGACCTGACCGTACCGGTGCCCAACTCGGCGGCGCTGAACAAGGCCTTCAAGGACAACTTAGAGGCGGCCATCTTCGGGCAAAAATCGGCCAAGCAGGCCCTCGATGACATCGTGAAGTTCTGGAACGCGAACCTGTGAAGCGGGGGTCGGGGGTTGGGTGCCGGGTGTCGGGTAAAACCGAGCCGCATCCACGAAAAAACAAATCTTTCTCCTCCCCCCTTGCGGGGGAGGCCGGGTGGCGGGTAATGAGCGCGGCGAATGCCTTGGACTCGTCCAGCATTCACGAAACCTGCGGTTTCAACCCCTCACCCAACCTCTCCCACAAGGGGAGAGGAGTTCTTTTTGAGGTTTGATGAAACGATTCGTCTTTCAAGGTCTTTTCCTCTTTGTCCTGATGGGTTGGGTGGCTCCCGTGGTTCCTTTACCGACCGTCCCCAGCCCGGATGTTTACCAGGCGGGTGCGCCCACCGAAATCCTGCCACCGCCGCAGGAGGCGCGGTTTAGCGAGGGCGTGCTGGGGCTCGAGGGCCTCTCCACCCAGGTTTTAGGTGATGCGCCTGAGTTGACTTGGGCTGTACGCGACCTGAACGCCGAGACCCAGACCCGTCTGGGACTCACTCTGCCCCTTGGCTCAGGTGTTAAGACGGTGCGCGTCGGGACGGTACAAGATGCGGGTTTGGCGGCAGAAGCGCGAACGCGAAATCTGCTTCCAGACCGGCCCGAGGGCTACGCGCTGTGGGTGGATGCCCAGGGCGCGGCAGTGGTAGGGTTTGACCCGTTGGGAGCGTATCGGGGCATCGAAACCCTGCGCCAACTGCTCACGCCGACCGGCTTTCGCTTCGCGCAGATCCGTGACTGGCCGCAGCTTCCGTTACGGATGGCGATGATCTACCTCGACAAGGACTCGCAGACCATCAACAACGCGCTGATCCCGCTCCTCGCCAAGTACAAGTTCAGCCACCTGCTGGTGATGAGCAACTACGTGCAGTGGAACAGCACGCGCAACCTCTGGCACCCGAGCGGGGCCAGCCGTGCCGAGGCCGAGCGCGTGGCGCAGCTCGTCCGTGCTTACGGCATGGAGCCGGTTCCCCTGATCGAGACGCTGGGCCACGCTGGGTGGATGTTTTATGGCGGCCAGAACCGGGACCTCTGGGCCGACCCCCAGGCGCAAAACCCCTACGCCTACGACCCGCTCAACCCGCGCACCTACGACGTGGTGTTGCCGGTGCTGAGCGAGGCGGTGGAGGTGTTCAAGCCCAAGTATGTCCATATCGGTCACGACGAGGTGGCGAACAACAACCGTTTTCCCGCCACCCCCGAGGGCCTCGCCGCGGGTCTGCCCAAGCTTTTCGTGGACGACACCTTGCGGCTTTACACCCACCTCAAAGGGCTGGGGGTGGGCACCATGATCTGGCACGATGTGGCCTTCTCCGAGGCCCACCGCGACGCCATCGCGCCCAGCTTGCCCAAAGACATCCTAGTGGCCTACTGGAACTATAGCCCCTCCGCCGATTATCCCGCTCTCAGCGTCATCCGCAACCTGGGGTTTCAGGTCCTTGGCAGCTCCTGGTTCGAGGTGAGAAATGCCCAGAGCATGGCCCAGGCAGCCCTCAAAAACGGTGGGGCTGGGGTGATCCAAACCCGGTGGTCGGGCTATTTTGGCAACCTCAGCTTGCTGGGGAACGAGGCCCGGCAGGGCATCGCCTACCTAAACGCCGCCAGCAGCTTCTGGAACCCTGCCGCGCCCGTGCCGGGTGACACCCCCCTGCGCTACCGCGATGCCTGGAAGCCGGTGAGATTCAGCCCCACGCCGGGTAAGCTCGTAGACCTCAGCCGCCTCGCCAACCGCACCTTCGCCGATAAAGATGGTAGCGGCTGGCTGGGGCGGGGCGCAGGCACCGACCTTTCCGCGCTGCCCACCGGAGTTCAGCGCTTTGGCTCGTATAGCTTTGCCGTCTCGGGCGCGGTGATGCTCAAAGGAACCCGCTCGGGGACGGGAGACCTGCCGCAGAAGGTCCTTCTGGAGCTGGGAACTCAGGCCAAGGCGATCGCCTTCTTGCACACCACCGGCTTCCTCAGCAGCGTACCCAAGGACACTGTGGGCAGCTACACCTTCACCTACGCCGATGGGACCAGCGTGCGGCAGCCCCTCGAGTATGGCCGCCACATCGCCTCCTGGACCGACGTAGGGGCAACCAGCCTGGCCTTCACCCCGGCCTGGCGCGGCAAAACCAGCGACGGACTGGACGTAGGTTTGAATACCTGGGTGTGGGTCAACCCCAACCCCGATAAGATCATTCAAAACATCACCTTCGAGACCAGCGGCTCCCAGGCCAACCCGGTGCTCCTCGGCATGAGCCTGCTGGACGACGTGCCACCGGAGGCCCAGTGAGCTCTAAGGGGATTGTTTCGCCGGCGAGGGCGGGGGGAAACGCTCGCCTGGCTCGCACCCTGCTCATCGCGTACGGCTTCA
Organism: Meiothermus sp.; assembly: GCA_040290005.1. Classification (GTDB taxonomy): domain Bacteria; phylum Deinococcota; class Deinococci; order Deinococcales; family Thermaceae; genus Meiothermus. The sequence goes on along the minus strand of PSMF01000064.1, from coordinate 2,135 downwards.
TGCTGCCGATGCTGGTGGTGAAGGCGGTCTATACTTTCTGGCCGATTTTGTTCGGTACCTATTTAGCCTTCACCGAGTACAACATCATCAGCCCGCCCAAATGGGTCGGCTTGCGCAACTTCGAGGAGCTTTTCGGCTTCGGGGCCTTCGCCGGGCGCGGCCCCGACCGGGATTTCTGGTACGGCCTGACCAACTCGCTCAAGTATGTGCTGGTGGTGCCCATTATTCAAGTTTTCTCGATCGGGCTGGCAATGCTGGTCAACCGGCAGATTCCGGCCATCGGTTTCTTCCGCACCGCCTACTACGTGCCGGTGGTGACGAGTTTCGCAGTGGTGGGGCTGATGTGGGGCTGGATGTACAACGCCTTCGGGCCGGTGAACTTCATCCTGACCAGGTTACACCTGATGAACCCGGAGAACCCCAGCAGCCTGCTCTCCAACCCCGCGACCGCACTTCTCGCCATCATGTTCGTGACGCTGTGGAAGGGCATCGGCTACTACATGGTTTTGTACCTCGCAGGTTTGCAGAGCATAGACCGGAGCCTCGAGGAGGCCGCGGTGATGGACGGGGCGAGCCGAGCGCAAGTTTTCTGGCACATTACCCTGCCGGGGCTGCGCCCGGTGATTCTGGTGTGCAGCCTGCTCTCGACGATCAGCGCGATCAAGGTCTTCGACGAGATTTTCGTGATGACCAATGGTGGCCCGGCGGGGAGTACCTATAGCGCGATGTTCTTCGTTTACAGCGCGGCCTTCCAGAACTTCCGCTATGGCTATGCGGCGGCGGCGGGGCTGGTGGTAGCGGTGGTGAGCCTGAGCTTCGGGATTATCAATTTCAGGTTGACCAGGGGGGGGAACGCGTCGTGATGCAAAACGCCAAACGCAAACCGCCAGACGCTAAAACACTACTGTCGCTTTGCCTTTCAGCGTTTTGCGTCTTGCGTCTGGTGTCTGGCGGAGGTGCTCATGGTTGACCTTGAGCTCACCCGCATCCGCGCCCGCAAGCGTCAGCGTGCGCTTCTGACCAACATCCTGGTATACGCGGTGCTGGTTGTGGTTGCCATCCTCTCGATCTATCCGTTCCTGTGGACCTTTGTCACCTCGCTCGAGACCAGCGGCGGTATCTTCGAGTTTCCGCCCAAGCTCATCCCCGAGGCTCCCTCGTGGCGCAACTACGCGGCGGTGCTCGAGCTCGTCCCCATCGCACGGCAGTTCCTGAATAGCGTCATCATCAGCTTCTTCGGGGTGTTCCTGAGCGTCCTGTTCTGCACCCTGGCGGCCTACCCGCTCGCCAAGATGGAGTTTCCGGGCCGCAACTTCATCTTCTACGCCATCCTGGCGACGCTGGTGCTGCCCAACGAGGCCGGGCTGATCGTCAACTATGTGACCACCGCCAAGCTCGGCCTGCTGCAGCCAGAACTCGGGGCCTTCGGGCAGTTCGCGGCCATCATCCTGCCCGCCTTGCCGAGCACGGTGGGGCTCTTCCTGATGCGCCAGGCATATCTTTCGGTGCCGACGGAGCTGCTCGAGGCCGCCCGGATGGACGGGGCCTCCGAACTCCTGATCTGGCGGCGCATCATGCTCCCGCTGGCGATGCCCACGATAGCCGCGTTCAGCATCTTGCAGTTTGTGGCGATCTGGAATAGCTTCTTGTGGCCGGTCATCATCCTGCGTGACCGCGAGCTGTACCCGCTGGCGGCGGGTTTGCTGGACTTGGCCGGGACCTTTGCGACGAACACCAGGGCTGTCTCGGCGGGCGCGGTGATTCAAATCATCCCGATCCTGGTTATCTTCTTCATCTTCCAGCGCTACTTCATGCGCGGCTTGGAAGGCGCGGTGAAGGGATAATGTAGGGGCAAATCTATGTGTTCGCCCAATGAACTGATGGCCTCGGCAGACACATAGGTCTGCCCCTACGAAACCTATATGGATACCGCAAGTCTACCCATCAAAACCGAATCCAAACGCTGGGATGCGATTGTTGTTGGCGGCGGCACGGCGGGCGCGATTGCCGCGATTTCAGCGACTAGGGCCGGAGCCAAAACCCTCGTCGTGGAAGCCCTCGGCTCGCTCGGGGGGACGGGGACAAACGCCCAAGTCACCCCGCTGATGCGCAATGTTTCGAGTGGCGTAAACCTC
>PSMF01000063.1:0-21010 GCA_040290005.1 Meiothermus sp. | reverse complement strand
TTTCGTGATCAAACCCGGCGGCCAAAAACAACGTCTGGGTCAGGACGACAAAATCAGAGCCTCGAGAACCTCGCTCCTATACGCGATATACACTGAGGACCCTGAAGCTTACTTCTCTACAACGTAGAGGCTGCAAGATCGCTCTAGGGCCAAACTGCGCCTTGACCGGCCTCGAGCCTGGCCGAGAAATCTCTAGTGGGTGGGTTTTGTCGCGGTTGTTCATTTGCCGCTCGGGGATTATTTCCCGAGTGCTAGAATGGGCGCCAGAATGCAGATTTTACGTGGGGGAAACGCTATGAAACGATTCTTGGGTGCAGCCCTGTTGCTCCTCTCGTTCTCGCTTGCACAGGGGGCCGGGCAAGCTGCACAGGCCAGTCAGACCGCCGCGACCGATCCTTCTCTACAAAAGGCCCAAGCCGCTCTAGACGCCAACCAACTGCCCCAAGCCATCGCCGGGTTCGAGGCAGTCATCGCCAAAGACTTCTCCAACTATAGCGCCCACTTCGGGCTCGGCTTGGCCCTCTACCGCCAGGGTGACCTCAAGGGCGCGGCCTTCGAGTTCACTCAGCTCACTGTACTGGACGCGAGTCGCTACGAAGGCTGGTACAACCTAGGGGTCGTGCGCGACCGCCAGGGCCAGTCTGATGCCGCTGCGGCGGCCTTTGCCAAAGCCGTGGAGGCTGGAGCAAAGGCCAACCTGGGCGCTGCCGACCTCAAACCGGCCTACATCGGGCAGGCCAAAGCGTTGCGCACCCAAGGCAAACACGCTGAGGCCGTAAAGGTTCTTCAGGACGGACTCAAGGCCTTGCCCAAAGACACCGACATGACGGTGTTGTTGGCCGACAGCATGGTTAAGTCGGGTAAACAGCTCGAGGCTCTGCCGGTGCTCTACGACATCCTGGCCTCAGACCCCAGCAACGTGGGGGCCATCTCGCAGATCGCCGACATCTACATCGCCCAAGGGCTGCCCCAGCGGGCCATGCGCGAGATTGACCGGGGCTTGGAGACCGCCAAAGACAACTCGAGCAAAGCCCAACTCCTGCTCAAAAAATCTAGCCTGCAACAGGGCCGCGACCAGCAAGTCACGCTGGCCCAGGCTGTGCTGCTCGACCCCAAGCTGTGGATGGCGCAGTACAACCTGGGGCTGTCTCGTCTCCAGAGCGGCAATCCTAAGGGGGCCATCGAAAGCTTCCAGAACGCCTATGCCCAGAATCCCGACGAGCCCAAGGTACTGCTGGGTCTGGCTTCGGCCTACGACCGGATGGGCCAGGCTGCTGAGGCCGGGCGATTCGCCGAGCTCGCGGCCAAGAACAGCCAGGGTGGGGACTTGCTCGAGGCACTTATCCTACGCGGTAAAGCTTCCTATACCCTGCGCCGCTACAGCGACGCCATCGGGTCGCTGACCCAGGCCACTGGCCTCAAAGCTGATCGGGCCGATGCCTGGAGCCTGTTGGGGCTGTCGCAGTTCGCCCTCAAGGACTACACCTCGGCTGCGACCAGCCTCGAGAAAGCCCAGGCCCTCGACCCCAGTCCTGCCAACACCGCCAACTTTGGGGCCGCCCTCTACTCCGTGGGCCGCTACTCCGATGCCGAGAAAGTGCTCTCGCAGGCGGTTTCCCTCGATGCCAAAAACGCCGTAGCCTGGTACAACCTGGGCCTCACCCTCAAGTCACTGTCCCGCGATGCCGAAGCCAAACGGGCCTGGCAGCGTTCGGCGGACTTGGGTTACGCCCCTGCCCGCGATCTGCTGCGCTAATCAGCCCATGCCGGAGAGATTGTAAGATTGGGGCATGGGATGGCTCAGAACGAACTGGCTTGATGCCCTTATTTTCCTGCTCGTTGCCGCGATCATGGCCGGGGTGGTGTTTTTCCTAACCGGGGTGAACCCGCTCACAGCCCTGCAAGGCGGGGGACCGCAGACTCAGGCCCCCGCCCCCACTCCTTCCGCGACCAAACCTGCCCAGCAGGCCACGCCTGCCCCTCAAGCTACCAAACCCCAAACCCCGGCCCAGGGAACGTCAAAAACCCAGACCGGGACCAGCTCCAACTCTGACTCCGAAACCGTGGTCACGGTGCTGCCTGCTAACCCAACCGAGTCCTCCCAGCCCGAGCCCAAGCCGGTTCCCGCTCCGCCCAAAGTGGGGGATAACGTCAGTGAGCAGCCCCGGACCAACGCCCAGCCCCAAAACCCTTCGGTTGCGCTCAACCCTGACCGGGGCGGGGCCTGGCGGATCGCGGTGGGTTCCTTTGCCAACGCGGCCAACGCCAACCGCCTGGCCGATTCCCTACGCTCCAGGGGTTATCCGGTGAGTTTAGAAACCTCGGGTAACCTGACCCGGCTGTGGGTGGGGCCCTACAGCAGCCAAGGCAAGGCCCAATCCGTCGCAAACAGCCTGGGCCAGTATTCGCCTAAAGTGATGAGTGCTCCCTCTTCTACGACCTCGAGCCAGCCCAGTACGTCCCCGAACTCAGGGTCATCCACGACCTCTTCGAGCCCCACAAGTTCCTCCAGCACGGCCCGCTTCTTGCAGGTCGGAGCCTACAAAACCCGCGAAAGTGCCGCGCCAACGGTCGAAAAAGTTAAAGATGCAGGGTACAACCCCGTTTTGGTCGAGGAGAATGGCTTGGTCAAGGTCCGGGTCGGGCCACTGGGCGACCCCGCCTCAGCCAAAGCAGCGTTACGGGCTAAGGGCCTGGATGTTTTGGAGGTTCGCTAAATGGCTAAGGTGCCTAGCGCCGCGATCTCGCGCTTAGTGACGTACTTACGTATCCTGGAAGACCTAGAAGCCAGGGGCATCAACCGCACCTCCTCCGAACAACTCGCCGAGGAAGCCCAGGTCACCGCTTTTCAGGTGCGCAAAGATCTCTCCTACTTTGGCAGCTACGGCACCCGGGGCGTGGGCTACACCGTCCAGATTCTGCGCCGCGAGCTGCGCCAAATCTTGGGTCTCAACCGCAAATGGGGGCTCGCCATCGTGGGGATGGGGAGATTGGGTCAGGCCATCGCTGATTACCCTGGCTTCAGCGAGATTTTCGACCTTCGGGGCCTCTTTGACCGCGACCCCTCTAAGTTCAGCATGACCTTCCGGGGAATGAACGTCGAAGGCATGGATAACTTGCCCAGAGCAGTGGCCGAAAGACGCATAGAATTCGGCCTTTTGGCGGTTCCTGCTGATTCGGCCCAAGCGGTTGCCAATCGTCTGGTAGAGTCGGGGATAAAGGGCATCCTGAACTTCGCACCGGTGGTTCTGGAGGTTCCTAAAGAGGTGGCGGTGGAAAACGTGGACTTTCTAGCAGGACTCTCGAGGCTATCGTTCTTCGTGCTCAACCCCAAATGGAGAGAGGAGATGATCGGATGAAACTCGTCCAACTCGCTGCTGCTGTGCTCAGTCTCGGTCTACTGGCGGGATGCGGGAACTTTGTGACCGATTTCGGTATCCCCAGCGTGCAAATCGCTCCTGCGAGCCAGGAAACCAAAACAACTCCCGATGCCAATGGCAATCCGGTGATTACCGAGTTGGATGTAAAGTACTCGATCCGGAGTCTGCCGGGCAGCAATGCTGCAGTGATCAATGCGCTCAATCTGCAAGGGGGAGGCACGCTTTCAGGAGGTGAGGTTTTAGAGTGCAGCGCTTCCACAGCACCCAGCGACTGTCCAGTCGCTATCTATAGCGTTTCGTACTTCGCGCCAAACTTTCCCAGTAAGGGAAGTGTCGTTGTGGTGAGCTATGAGGCAGTATCGAATAATGGCCAATCCAGAACCGTTACTCTATCCAAACCGATAACGCTTTACTAAAGCACTGGTCTTTAATTGCAGCCCAGCCCAGACCCTCTCGAGCGGTCTGGGTTATACTTTTCATAGCATGAGCGTGAAGGACTTCACCCAGAACCTGGAATCATTCCTAGTGGCGTTCGAGGAGCGGCTGCGGGAAGTGGTGAAGTCCGACGTGGAGTTTGTGCAACTCATTGAGGGAGACCTCGTGACGGCGGGCGGCAAGCGGGTGCGACCACGGCTGACCTTTCTGGCCTCTCTCTCCCTCGGCGAAGTGCCTCACGCGCTCGAGCTGGCCCTCGTGGTCGAACTCATCCACTCGGCGGCCCTGCTCCACGACGACCTGATTGACGATGCCGAGACCCGCCGGGGCAAAGAGGCGGCGTTCCGCAAGTATGGAAATGCGGTCTCGGTGCTATCTGGGGACTACTTGCTCTCGAGGCAAATGGCTTTATTGGCCCAAATCGGCAACATGGAACTGGTAGCGATGTGTGCCGAAGCGGCGCGGATGCTCTCTGAAGGCGAGGTGTTGCAGTTTCAGGTGGCAGCCTTAGGGGACTATTCGCTCGAGAACTACGAACGAGTAATTCATGGCAAGACCGCCTCGCTGATGCAACTGGCCTGCGAGGGTGCAGCGGTGCTGGGGAACGCGCCGAGCCTTTACCGTGAGGCTTTGGCCCGTTTTGGGGCGCTGTACGGGCAGGCTTTCCAGATGCGCGACGATTACCTCGATCTGATGGGCTCTTCCGAGGTGCTGGGAAAACCCGCTGGAGGCGATGTTAGAGAGGGTAAGGTCACGCGCATCACCCTGCGGCTTCTGCAAGAATATCCCGCCGAGGTCGGGGCTATTTTCAAGCGGCGCGGCGGTGAAGCGGGAGATATTCAGCGTTTGCAAGAGCTAGCGGTTTTATCCAAAGCGGATTTGGATGTCACCCAGGCGATTGCCGAGCGGGTGGAACAGGCGGTCACCGCGCTGCGGGGTTTGCCGCATTCTTCGGCTAGGGATGAGCTCGAGGCCCTTGCGCGGCGCGAACTGGTCCGGGTTAGCTGAACAGTGGGAGCGGCGTCACCGACCTTTCACTTTGTCTTTCTGGGACACAGTAATCCCGCCATCAGGGTGATAACCACCGCTAAAGCTGCCACCAGCAGGAACGAAACCCGTAGCGAGGTGGCATGAGCCACCAGCCCGATCAGGGGTGGACCGGCCAGAAAGCCTAGATAGCCCAACGTTGCCACCGAGGCCAGCGCGATGCCGGGCGATACGCCAGGGGTATTCCCAGCGGCGCTAAAGGCCAGGGGAAACAGGGTGCAGTAGCCGAGCCCCACCAACACGAAGCCCACCATGGCGGGGGCAGGTTGGCTTGAGAGCGGCGCCACCATGAACCCAGCCGCCGCCAGGAGGCCCCCGGCCCTTGCCAGTCGCACCGGCCCGAAGCGCCCGTTCAGCCAGTCCCCGCTCAAGCGCCCGACCACCATCGCTACCGAGAAGGCCGAGAAAGCCAGCGCCGCGACGGCCTCACTCGTCCCGATCACCTGCCGCATAAATACCGCACTCCAGTCGCCCACCGCGCCCTCACCCAGCCCCGTGCAGAACACAATTAACCCCAATCCGAGCAGTATGCCCCTGGGCCACACGAACAGCGGGCCACTCGGGGCGGGGGGGGTGACCAGGAGCGGACGCAAAGCAAAAGCCAGAGATAACACCGAGGCCAGGGTGATCAGGGCGAAAAAGGGGAGAGGTCCCATCCCAACCGCTGCTGCCGCACCGCCTAGGGCTGCCCCAATCAAACCGCCCAGGCTGAACAGCGCGTGGAAACTCGACATGATGGGCCGGGCGTAGCGTTTTTCTACCTCCACAGCCTGGGCGTTCATGGAGATGTCCATCGCCGCATTGAAAAAGCCGAACACGAACAGTGCCAGGGCCAGCAGCCAGCCAGTAGGGGCCAGTCCCAACAGCGGCAGCGCAAGCGCACAGCCTAGCGAGGCCACTGTAACGGCGCTACGGCTGCCAAAGCGAGCGATAGCTGCACCGGTGAGGGGCATCGCTGTCACCAGCCCCGCGGGACCGCCCAGCAGAATCAGGCCGAGTTCGCCCGTATCCAGCTCGAGGTGGGCTTTGATGGCGGGGATTCTCGAGACCCACGCCGCCAGCAAAAAGCCGCAGATGAAGAAAACCGTATAGGTGCCGAACCGGGCGGCACTGAGGTTAGGGGAATGGGCGGGGATGGCGTTCATAAAGGCATCCGGGCCAGATTAATGGGTTTGCGGGCTCACTCACCTGGACACCGCCACCGGTTTGCCCTTTTGTGCGCTCTCGTAGGAGTTGAGTACCAACCGCACCGACTCACGTCCGTCCTCACCGGTACAAACTACGGGTGCGCCCTCGCGGATGCTGCGGATGAAGTTGACGATTTCGCGGCTGTGTCCGCCTTCGTCCGCGAAGTTGTACAGGGTTTCGTCCAGCTTGTCCCAGGTGGTGCCCGGTGAGCTGCGGTAGGCGTGGCGCAGAACGCGTTTTCCTAAGCGGTTGGTGCATTCCAAAGCGCCTTCAGTCCCGTAGACCCAAAACCCCTCTTCCCAGCCCGTCGCGGTCCAGGCGTTTTCCACGCTGCCCAAAGCCCCCGAGGCGAACTCTAAGCTGCTGAGCGACACGTCCTCGACCTCGATGGCAAAGCCCAAGGTGGCGGTGCGGGCGAAGACACTGCGCACTTCCCCGCCAAACAGCCGGGCCAGGTCGAACATGTGGCAGCCGTTGTCGAGCATGGTCCCGCCACCCGAGTTAGCCAGCAGGCCGAAAGAGGGCGCCACGGTTTTGTTCCCACCCCAGTCGTGGGCCTGGCGCAACCGGATGAAGGTGACTTTGCCAATCGCCCCTGCTTGGATGAGCTCCCTGGCCTTCTCCACCAGCAGGTTTGAGCGCAGGTGGTGGCCGGTTTGCAGCACCACCCCCGCTTTTTTGGCCGCGTCAATCATCGCCGTGCACTGCTCTAAGCTCATCGAGAGCGGCTTCTCGCACAGTACATGTTTCCCAGCCTGCGCGGCCTTTATGGTGGCCTCGGCATGGAAGGCGTTGGGCGAGCAGACCGAGATGGCCTCGATGGGGGCGTACTCGAGCAGCTCGTCCACGCTGGCATAGCTGGGGATGCCCCACTCCTTCTCACGGCGCTCTCTAGTGGGCGTATAGGGGTCAGCGAAGGCTACGACCTCGGCTCCGGCGGCCATGTAGCCCCGGTAATGCTGGTTGGCGATGCCCCCGGCTCCGACGATGCCGACGCGCAGCGGAGCGCCTTTGACTTCGATTTTGGGACCACTGTAGGTGTTGGGCTCGGGTTTACTGGCGACGGTTTTCTTGGCGCGTTTGGGCATATACAAAAGTCTCCATTTGCGAGTCTAAGCGATTGGGGTAAGGCTGGCGATACCCGTTCAATATGAATCGCAGGTTTTGAATGGGCGCAAGGCTTTGCGCCCAGCGGGGGCCAATCATCAAATTCATGGATAGGGGTGCGGCAAGAATCCCCCCATCCATCACGGTCTATGCGTTCAGGACTGAACCTCTGGCGCGCTCGGACGGCCCCCCATGCTAAAGGGCAAAGCAACACCGCCTCCCCTTGGGAACGCCAATATCTGCTCCTGTACAGGACGGTATTTTCTGCACACATGAGGGGAGGTGGCCCACAGGCCGGAGGGGTTGTCTTTGACCTTACCCTCGAGTCAACCTTTCAATTAATTCGCGGTGTTGCGGATATTCTGCTGCCAGCTTGTCCCGCTCAGCTAACTCGAAATCGGCGAAATCAAATCCTGGAGCGACCGTGCAGCCCACCAAGGCCCAGCTTCCCGGCTCGTCCGGCGCGGATGCAAACCAGCTTCCTGCCGGAGACACACCCTGAAAACTCTGTCCCTGCTCAGGGTTCGGGCCGAGCCGCAGGGTGGAAAGCGCCCCTTCAGGCGAGATAATCCAGACGGTGAGCGGGCTGCCCGCGTAGAAGTGCCACAGTTCGTCGGAGGCGATGCGGTGGAAGGCGGAGAAGTTGGGGTGCTGGAGTAAAAAGTAAATCGCGGTGGAAAAGGCTCTCGGCCCCGCATACCGCTCGGGCAAATCATCTATGATTTCACCAGATTTATAACTCTGGCGGTAATATCCGCCCTCGGGATGGGGCTCTAAACCCAAATGTTCAATCCAGAACCGCGCATCTCTCATGTCTTTACCCTCTATTCTAAACTCTCTACCGCCGTCTACGTCCCGCATAGCGGAAATCTGCATCGGGCCAAACCCCATCTGCGATTAGGTGCAGCCACTGCGAGACGTAGTAGCCCGAAATCAACGCCCACAAAATATCCTGTGGCGGAGCTTGAAAATGGCTACCGAGATTAAAATTAATGCCCAAGTATCCCAACACCGATTGCACCAACCAATATAGCAGTAGCCCGACGATACCCATGTAGAACACCCTAGTCAGCGGCCCGGCCAGCCAGGTATGCGAAAGGCCCCGGTGCGAGAACATCCAGCCATAGGGAACCCAAAACAGCCCTAGCACGCCCCAGCGCCCTTTGGCCCGTACCCGGTTCTCGGCTAGGTCTAAGTCGGGCGTGACCAGAAAGGTGCCCAGCAGGTAGGTTCCAGCAAAGGCCAGGGCCACCGGTTCGGGGATGCCAATGCTGGTTTTGTAAGCAACGTATCCGGCGGAGGCTAACCCCAGCACGCTCAGGTTGATGGTTTCGTGAACCCGTCCGGATGGCACGTCTTAGTTTAAGCGGCCAAATGGGTCAGGGCTGTTACAGATGAACAACCTGGGGTTTTGCAAGCAGCAGAATGGGCAAGGGGTATAAATTGAAAATCAACCAAAAATCTTGCATTCGCTTGCAGTTGTGATATTTGACCAAACCCTGACAAACCCTGTGTAGGACCGCTCGTCCAGAAAGGCAGAGATTTTGCAACGACCCCCATCTCATCTTGCTGTCGGTGCTTTGTGCTACACTTTTTACTCGTGACCGTGGAGGCTCGGACTGCCCCCAAACGCGAAGTTATCCTCGAGGCAACCATCCGGGTCTTAAGAGAGCGCGGGCTCTCCGGCCTGAAAGTCGAGGAAGTCGCCAAAGAAGCCGAAGTCGGCAAAGGCACGGTTTACCTTTATTTCCAAGACAAACAAGACTTGCTCAAAGCGCTCGTCGAGCATCACACCTTCTCTTTTTACGCAAAAGTTGAAGCGGTGGTGAACTTGGAAGCCCCTTTTGCCGAACGGCTGGCCCAGTATCTGCGCCTGCGCATCGCCTGGGTCGAGGAATGGTGCGGTTTGTGGGCGGCGGTAGCGCGGGAGGCCCAGCCTGAAAACACCCAGGGCTGGCTCAAAGGGATGCACGAGCATCTTCAGGAGTTGCTGGAGCGGTTGGTCGAGAGCGGACGGCGGTGCGGGGAGATTCGCCCTGAGCTGGACTTGAGTCTGACCGCTGCGACCATCACCGCCCTGGCCTGCAACCCGCAGCTCGAGTTTCCACGGGAAGCGTACCTCAGACACTTGTCTGAGGTGTTGTTGAAAGGAGTGGCGTTGTGAGCGAATACCGTCCAGGAGATAAGGTTGTTTTGCCCCCCTATGGAGTCGGAGTTGTGGCCGGAATCGCGCAGCGGAGTGTCGCCGGTAATGACCGCGCCTATTATCAAGTTGACTTTCCTGGAACCCGTTCAAAAGCCTTTGTCCCTGTAGAGGCCCTCCAGCCGACCCGGCTGCGTCGCGCCCTCTCCGCCGAGCAAATCCCCGAGATTCTGGGTCTGCTTAAAGAAGGCCGTTTGCCGCTGCCCCGCCAGTGGGCCGCCCGCCACCGCAAGACCACCGAAATCCTGGCTGAAGGCGACCCCTTCCGCATCGCCACCCTGGCCGGTCAGCTCCGGGCCTGGGAAGTCGAAAAAGGCCTGCCTGACCTGGACCGCCAAGCTCTACGCCGCGCCATGCACCTCTTGGCCGAGGAAATCTCGCAGGTGATGGATACTAACCTCGAGGAAGCCCGCGCTCTGTTTGAGGAAGCCGTAGGCGAGAGCCTCAACTAAGAAGCCAACCTTCAAGACGAGTTCCCCGAATGGGGGACTTTTCTTTTGTTTTTGATATATCAATACTTGCTACTTCTTGCTACAGTAGAGCTATAAACGTTTCGCTGACCCCCGAACTTGAGCGTTGGATCGAGGCGAAAGTAAAGTCCGGGTTGTATCAAACCAACAGCAAAGTGGTACGTGAGGCACTGCGGGCGATGCGTGAGCGCGAGGAGAAAATCGCGGCGATTCGGGAAAAACTGGATGAAGCCGAGGCTGATATACAAGCAGGCCGTGTAGTTCCTGCCGAGCAACTTTTCGACTTTATCAAGTCTGAGGTAGAGCGCCACAAGCAAAAAGTATGAGCCGAAGCCTGTTTTATTCCGTGCAGGCGGGGAAGAACTTGGCGGATATTTGGGAATGGATTTCTAAGCATTCCCCAAACGCAGATAAACAGGTGCAGAAGATTCTCCAGCAGTGCGACTTATTGCTCACGATGCCCGAATTGGGCCGAGCCAGGCCAGAGTTTGGCAAAAGAGTACGTTGTTTGAATCACGATAAATACCTGATTTATACACCGTCGAGCCCGAAGTTATTTTATTCGCCGTGTTCTGGACGGGCGGATGGACTTAGAAGGGGTGTTCGAGGAAGACTAACAGCACGATAAAATCAAAGGGTATGAAGCCCCTCGAGGTCGCCCCCGACATCGCCGAAGCCTCCACCTTACCCTCCAGTTTTTACAAAGACCCGCAGATGTACGAGCGCTGCAAGGAGGCGGTGTTCGCCCGGAGCTGGCAGTTCGTGGGCGACACCGACGACCTCAAGGCTCCGGGGACGGTGAAGCCGTTCGTGCTGCTCGAGGGCTGCCTCGACGAGCCGCTAGTCGTCACCCGTGACTACGACGACCATCTACACTTGCTCTCGAATGTCTGCACCCACCGGGGGATGCTGGTGGCGGAGACCGGCGATAATGCCCGCTACCTGCGCTGCCGCTATCACGGGCGGCGGTTCGGGCTGGACGGGTGTTTCCAGGCCATGCCAGAGTTCGAGGGGGTCAAGGATTTCCCGTCCCCGAAGGACAATCTGCCTCGAGTGAGTTTCGAGCGCTGGGGACGGGATAAGTTCCTCTTCGCCAGCCTCAATCCAGTCGCGGCTTTGAGCGAAGTGCTAAAACCCGTCCAGGAGCGGCTAGGCTGGCTCCCCTTCAGTGAGTTTTACTCCGAGCCGTCCAGGGCGAGAGATTACCTCGTGCGGGCCAACTGGGCCTTGTACTGCGACAACTACCTCGAGGGCTTCCACATCCCTTTTATCCACGCTTCTCTCAGCACCGCGATTGACTATGGCAACTACACCTCGGAGATTTACGACTGGTGCAACCTGCAGCTCGGTGTGGCAGCCTCGGGCGAGACCGCCTTTGATTTGCCCAAAGATTCGCCCGATTATGGCAAACGCATCGGGGCCTATTATTATTGGGTTTTCCCCAACCTGATGCTCAACTTCTACCCTTGGGGACTTTCAATCAACGTGGTGCGTCCGTTGGGGCCGGAGTTAACTAAAGTCTCGTTTTTGCCGTACGTGCGGGACTCTGGTTTGTTGGATTCCGGCGCGGGAGCAGGTTTGGACCGGGTGGAGCGCGAGGACGAGGTGGTGGTGGAAGCCGTGCAGAAGGGCGTGAAGTCGCGGTTTTATGACCGGGGACGGTTTAGCGCGGCGCGGGAGGGAGGGGTGCATCACCTTCACCGTCTGTTGGCGCGGGAACTGGGTTAGGGTCTTGAGTAGGGGCGAACCGATGTGTTCACCCTAAATCCCCACAAGCCACAAAATCACCACCATGACCCCGCACAATGGCGGGCCGGGGATTCAGGGCAGAAACAGAGGTCTGCCCCTACAAAAACCTCACGTCTGGCACGCAGAATTCCTTCGTCGAGAAATCCCCTTTAGGACGCGAACACATGACGAGTTTCACCTCGAGTTCACCCCGCCTGAATACCTCTGCACCACACCATCATGCCCGGATTGACAGCACGAGGGTGCGTGGTATCTTTACGTACAGTTTGAAGGAGGATTCATGAAACGTGCCATCGGTGTTGTAGCGCTTTCCCTGCTGGCCTCACTCGGCTTTGCCCAAACCAAAATCGGCGACTGCGAGGTGAGCGGCAAGAAGGGCGAGTTCCCTATCAAGCCCGTGACCGCTGGGGTTCTCACCATCCAGACCAACCTGCCCGCGCCAGGCTGGTTCAACGGCGATACCCCCAACACCATCAAATCGGGGTTCGAGTACTGTCTCGCGGCCAACATCGCTTATCGCGCTGGGCTGGACCGGGTGAAGATTGACAACGTGTCCTTCGACGCGCTGGTGGCGGGTCAGACCAAGGCGTTCGACTTGGCCTTCTCGCAGGTCACCATCACCGATGCCAGAAAGAAGGTGGTGGACTTCTCGCCTCCCTACTTCTCCTCTGACCAAGGCTTGCTGGTGCGCACCGGGACCAAGGTGAATGCCAGCAACATCAAGACCCTGAAAATCGGGGCGCAGCAGGGCACGACGGCGGTGGATTACCTCAAGAACGTGCTGAAAGTACCGGAGGGCAACGTTCGGGTGTTCCCCGACACGCCCAACATGTTCACCGCACTCCAGGCCCGGCAGGTGGACGTGGTGATGCTGGACACCGCCATCGTGTTGGTGCAGGCTAAGCAGAGCGCGGGGAAGCTCGAGGTGGTCGGGCAGTACAAGACCGGCGAGGAGTACGGGGCGATTTACCCCAAGGGCTCGGCGAACAAGGCTCAGCTCGACAAAATCTTCAAAGCCCTGACCGCGGAGGGCGTGCTCAAGAAGCTCTCTGCCACCTATCTCTCCAAAGAACTGGGCGGCGACCCCACCGCCGTTCCCTACCTCAAGCCCTAGGCCCGCGCCGTGAACAAACCCAGCCCCAATCGGGCAAACCCCGGACGCACCGATGCGCCCTCGGTCCCCAAAGATGCTATGCCCCTGGCGCTCACCGCTTCTGTGGTGAGCGCCCTGGTGATTCTGGCGGGCTGGGTGGTGCTGCTCAACCTGCACCGTGTACTCCTGGCGAACGGCCCCGAGAAGGTGTGGGCGGATATTTTGATGGTAGTGGCCGGGCTTCTGCCACTCCTGCTTTTAGTTTTAGTGTCCCGGGGCTTGCGGTACGCGGGTCAGGCTCGAGCCTCCCTCCGTGCTGGAGACCTGATTACGGCTCGAGTCGCCAGCGCCGAGGCGCGGGACTGGGCGCAGGCCGCGATGGGCTGGTCGGCGGCGGTGCTGATCGTGTTCCTGGCGGTGCAGTTCCTGCTCGCCAACGACGGAGCGGTGGCGGCGACATTCTTCCGGCTCGAGCTCATCACCGGCTCGTTCTGGCTGGTGTTGCAGGCCTTCTGGAAGAACGTCTGGATGTTCTGCGTAGCTGAGGTGTTCATCCTGATCTGGGGCTTGATTATCGCCGTCGCCCGGATGATACCGGGCCGGGCCGGGTCTCCCATCCGCTTTCTCGCTACCGCATATACCGACGCCTTCCGCGGCCTCCCGACCATCATCAGCATCTACCTGATCGCCCTGGGGTTGCCTTTGGCAAACGTCCCCTGGGTCAAGGACTGGCAACCCGAATGGCTGGCGATTTTGGCCCTCACGGTGAGCTACGGGGCCTATGTGGCTGAGGTTTACCGGGCGGGGCTGGACAGCATCCACCCCAGCCAGTGGTCAGCGGCCCGCAGCCTGGGCCTCAGCTTCGGCCAGACCCTGCGCTTCGTGATTATTCCCCAAGCGGTGCGGCGCATCATCCCGCCCCTCCTCAACGACTTTATCGCGCTCCAGAAGGACACCGCCTTGGTGAACGTGGTGGGTGTGATTGATGGCTTCAACCAGGCCAAAATCATCGCCTCCAACCGCTTCAACCTCTCGGCGGTGACGACGGTAGCACTCCTCTTCATGGTCATCACCATCCCCCAGACACGGTTCGTAGACCGGCTTCTGGAAGCGGAAAAACGCCGCACCAGAGCATAAGAGCGATGAGCTAGGGCAAAAGCGCGTATAGCTCATCGCCCGTAGCCAAAAACAACCTCACGTCTGAGACTGTAAATCTAAAGCTCGACAAATCCCGTTCTGAACGCAAGTCCTTTTGGCTATAGGCTATTTACTATCGGCCATCCGCGTGTTTTAGCTCATTGCTCATCGCTTATGGCTTCGCTTAGACTAAACCCCACATCATGAGCTTCCTCGAAATCCGCGACGTCCATAAGCGCTACGGCGAGGCCGAGGTGCTGCGGGGCACCAATCTGACTGTCGAAAAGCACCAGGTGGTGTGCCTGATCGGGCCGTCGGGTTGCGGGAAATCCACGTTGCTGCGTTGTATCAACGGCCTCGAGTCCATCCAGAGCGGCGAAATCCGCCTAGGCGGGGACCGCATCAGCGGCCCCGGCGTGGACCTAAACGCGTTGCGACGCGAGGTGGGCATCGTATTCCAGAGCTTCAACCTCTTTCCCCACATGAGCGTGCTGCAAAACGTCACCTTGGCCCCGGTGCGGGTGCTGGGGATGGGACGTGCCGAGGCCGAGGAACGGGCACTGCTCCTGCTCAAGCGGGTAGGGCTAGAGCACAAGGCCTCGGCCTACCCCGACCAGCTCTCGGGCGGGCAGCAGCAGCGCGTCGCCATCGTGCGGGCGCTGGCGATGGGGCCCAGCCTAATGCTCCTCGACGAGATCACCTCGGCGCTAGACCCCGAGCTGGTCTCGGAGGTCCTCAATATCGTGCGCGACCTAGCCGCCGAGGGCATGACCATGCTCTTAGCAACGCACGAGATGGGGTTTGCCAAAGAGGTCGCCAGCAAGGTCTGTTTTCTATATCAAGGGGTGGTCCACGAGGAAGGACCGCCGGAGCAAATCTTTGGCAACCCCCACCAGGAGCGCACCAGGGCGTTTTTATCGAGCATCATCGAGGCAGGGCGGCTGTAGGCCTGAAAGCTCGGTCTTGGTGCAAGCAAAAAACTCCGGGGCGCGGAGTGGCGGTGCGCCCCGGAGTGCAGGGGAACGTTACTGAACCCGGTTGGCAGCAGGGATATCGCTGACGATTACGCTGTCGAGGAAGTTGTTGGCATCTTTGGTCGCGTTCTGTACCCCGTCGTCGGCCAGCGGGCTGGCATCGGAGCTGGGCAAGATGACTTGGGGCTCAGAAGCAGCCACGTTCATCAAAGCCTTGTACTGATCGGCGGTTAGCACACCTTGGATTTGGTTAATCACGCTCTGGGCCTGTTCCGCGGTCAGATAGGTGCCGCTCGCGCCGTCAATGGCGCTCTGCAAAGCTTTGGCCTGCTGCACGGTCAGATCGCTCTCTGAGAGCGCGTCGGGCAGCGCTTGAACCATCTGCACCAGTTTGCTGATTGCGCCCTGCTCGTCGGTGGGAGCAGCAAACGCAGCGCCGAGGGCCAGAAGGGACGCAACACCTAATACTTTGAACGTTTTCATTTCTTCCTCCTTGTGGGGGTTTATCAACCCCTCTGGAGGACAGTTTGCCCCTCCGCATTGAAGGGGGCGTGGACGGCAAATAAACATTTGATGAACCCCGGCTGCACCCGAATAGACCAATAAAACGCCGCCCCAGACGACCAAATATAGCTGG
This sequence comes from Meiothermus sp., assembly GCA_040290005.1. Classification (GTDB taxonomy): domain Bacteria; phylum Deinococcota; class Deinococci; order Deinococcales; family Thermaceae; genus Meiothermus. The sequence goes on along the minus strand of PSMF01000063.1, from coordinate 5,590 downwards.
CTATTGGGACGGCATTCACCGAAAATTTACACTGGGTGCTGGCCCACCCTGCATCCGGGGCTAGGCGGCTCGAGCGCTGCTGTGCACGCGGCTCAGGCGGGTAACGGCTTGGGCCTCGAGCACCCGCTTGTACCGCTTGGCCCCGCTCGCCTCGTCCTCCCAGACCTCGGTTTTGAGCGCGCCTTCGACCAAGACCGCCGAGCCTTTCTTAAGCGGGGTGAACTGGGCAGCGAGGGTGCGCCAGGCCTCGAGTTCGACGAAATGGCTCTTGGCCTGACCGGCTGAGTAGTCCCAGGTAGAAAACCCGAGCTGGGCCTTCGCCACCGGGGTTTTGTTGGCGGTTTGGCGAATCTCCGGGTCGGCGGTAAGGTTCCCCGAGAGCAGCACGCGGTTCTCAGCCCCGTACAAAATGGGGCCCTTGCCCTCGTCGCGGAGGTCGGCCTCTTCCAGGGCGAAAAGCTCGTCCCCCACGATGCGGAGCCTCGAGCCCTTCACCCCGTCCTTCTCCCAGCTTTCGTACTCCAGCCGCCCGCCTGCTTGGTAGGCGCGTCCGTCCTCGAGGCCGTCCGACCAAGCCTCGGCCAGCTTGCCGTAAAAGGTGAGGTCGGTACGAAAGAAAACGTGATTTCTGGCGACCTCGCGCTTACCCACCAGCGATATCTCCAGCAACGGTGTGCCCTTGGGCGTGTAGCGCAGCTCGTGCTTGCTCAGCGCGCCGCTGACGATGATTAGGTTGGTTGACATGGGTTTCTCCCTTTTTAGCAGTGAGCAGCTAGCGATTAGCCATAAGCTCAAGGTATAGGCTTCACATCCTGGACAGCATAATTTCAGTCTCGGAATCTTCGTCCTAAACGTACTATGTCCTTAGCTCATCGCTCATTGCTCAAGGCTCATGGCTATCTTCAGGCTGCTTCTTGGGCCCGCTTCTGCCCGTACAGATACGCCACCGCCCGCCGCGCGCCGATGCGGGTGAACTCTCCGGGCTCGGCGGGGGCCTCGAGGCCAATCGCCGTGTAGTCTTCGGGGCGCATGTACTTGAAGGCAAAACCGGCGTACTGGGCGTCGGCTTCGCCGTGGAGCGAAACCAGGTCGTCGGTGGTGGACTCCAGCGCACGGATGCGGGCCTCGAGGCGCTCATACTGGGCTTCAGCTTCTTCCGAGCCCAGACGCTCTAGGTTGCGCAAAATCTGGTATTGCTCCTGCAATTCATCGCCCAGAATGTAACTCTCCTCCACCGCGCGGTGGAGGAGCAGCGAAAACCGGGCGCGAAGTTCGATGTTCTCTTCCACTTTGGCCTCGACGTAAAGGGCTAAACCGCCGCGCACTCGGCGTGTCAGGGCGCTGCGTCCGGCCACTGTTTCAACCGGATTAGATTGCTCAGGTCGCCGCTCGGGGCGGCGGGGAAGCTGCAAAATCATGGCATACCTATGGGTTGGCCCAGAGGCTACGCGGCCTTGGCTTTAGCGGCGGGAGTAGAGAGCCACAGCACGAAATCGGCCAGGAGTTGCTGGGCTTCTTTGAAAGGCTGAGCAGGCTCGCTGGGCACGACCTGTAAGCACTGGCCCTTGGCGGCGTTCAGGGCCTGGATCGCCTCGTCGCGACTTACGGTGTAAAGCCTGCGCTCACTGCGCTCGAGCATCAGCAAGGGCGCACCTTGCCCCAGATGCGGCTTTACCGAGGGGTGCCCGGCCCAGATTAGGTAGGCCCAGGTGTTGGCGCTGCCGGTTTCTAAGCCGTCGTCGTACATCAGCTTGTCGGCGAAGGGCTCCCAGAAAAACACCACGCGCTGGGCACTGCCCGAATAGCCGAAGATGGTTTCGAGTTTGGGGTGGAGGGGAAGCTCGAGCTTTTTCATAGGTTCCTTTCGTTAGGGGCGTGAGCACTCGGGACTTTGGCTGCGGGTCGGCTCGAACGGTGGGCGCTCATGGCTAAACCTTTCCTCTTTCCTTTCTCCCCATCGGACTTTTCATTTATCAACTAAGCCCGACGTTCTATTTAGTTTATAACATAATGCCCCGGTTGTCCAGTCAATGAGCATATTCACATTTACTTATTATGTTTTTATCGTAAACTGAGGGGACTGCTCAGGAGGCCTAAATGTACCGACCCGAAGGCAAAGAACCCCAAACTCAAGTCGCCGACCTTATCGAACTGAGGCCGCCCGAAACCCTGACCGATGAAGCGTTCAGCGCCCCGGCCATCGCCTTTTTCCTACAACACGCCAGCAAGAGTGAGCTGGTGGTGGCCTATAAAGCTTTAGTAGGTCTTTTGGTGGGTGAGGAAGGGCTCGAGGGCGAGGAAGCCGAGACCGCCCGGCAGATGTATCTAGCGCTCCAGCGCGAACTCGACCGCCAACTCCACGCCGCCATCCTGCCCCACGGCGAAGAAACCCCGCTGCCCTTTTGAGTGGATTAAAGAAGATTCTATGCGACGCTTAATCATCGAACTCGAGGCCGGTGCCAAACGCTCCTTCACCCCCGTAAGCGGTGAGCGCTTGGAGAGCGCCATCCGCAAATATGCCGTCCACCTGCGGGGCTTGCGGCCCACGCGGGTCTTCATCCAGGAATACGACGGTCGGCTCTCCTCCAAATTTCGCTACACCCCCGCGCCGCAGCTTTTGCAGGCGCTGCTCAAAGAGCTAAGCGAGCTGAGCGCGGAAACCTCGGCAGCTTGAGGGGTGACACCTGTCCCCCGCGCGAATTCGAACCTTCAAAAAACCACGCCGCTGACCAGAATCACGTTGGCATAGGGGGTGAACTCCCCGGTGCGCACCACCGCCCTGGCCCGATGGGTGAGGGCTTTGAACTCCTCGTGGGGGACGAATTCGTGTCCCTTGATCATGACCTTGGGTAAGCCCTCGAGCCGACGCCACACCTCGTCAAAAAAGACCCGGGGCGCTGCCGCCCGTATCTCCGCCGCTAGGATGACCCGCTCGACTTCCATCTCGCCGAGCACGGCGTCGAGCACCTCCACAAACCTCGGCTTTCCTGCGGCGAAGGCCAAATCAATCCGCTGCACATTGATAGGAACGGGCAATCCAGCGTCGGCAACCACCAAAAAGTCGCCGTGCCCGAGTTCGGCCAGGACCCGGGCGAGCTGCGGGTGCAGAATCCCTGAACGTTTCATGGCCTTAGCTTACCGCCGAAGCCCTCGGGGACGAAAAGCTTTGTTTTCTCGAGTGAGCCGTAACGCCTATCTAGATACGCCTTCCCCTCTCGCCTAAGCTGAACCCACATCGGCGGCGGGGCGCGCACGCCATCGGTCCAGGAGGTACCGCGATGAGGCTGGCTTTGCTGATAACGGCTTTACTCGTGCTGGTGGCTTGTGGGGGACAACCCAACGCTACGCCCCCCCAAACCTCTGGGTTTACCCTCGAGCAGATCGCCCAGCTCACCCCCGAGCAGATTCAGAACCTGAACGAGGCCCAACTCGAGGGGATCAACCGGGTGCTCGAGCCCGAGTTCGCCCGTGTGGACGCCGAACTCGCCCAGGTGCAGACCGAACTGGGCCTATCACAGCAGGGCGATTTGGAGGCTCAGGACGCCCGCTGGCCCAACTTCGGCTACACCGTGTATGTCGCCACCAGCATCTCCTACAAGACCTTTTTTAGTTCGTACTACCGCAAATACAGCGGCCCCAACTGGAACAACGATGGTTGCAGCAACTCCCCCGACTACCCCTTAGGGCTCAACTTCAAACCTTCCTGCAACCACCACGACTTTGGCTACCGCAACGTCTCGCAGTACGCCCGGGGTCGCAACGAGACCTACCGCAAGTACGTGGATAACCGCTTATTGTCCAACCTGAGGTCGGTGTGCAGCGACCTACACTGGTGGGACCCCCGCAGGCTGGACTGCTACGCTCTGGCCTACACCTACTACACCGCTGTTCGCAACTTCGGTAAAAGCTCGTACTACGGCAATCCCCAGCGCTACCCGTAGGCTCCAAGACCCCTTTGTGGCTTGATGAAGTGTTGTGAGCGATAAGTTCCAGGTGGCGATCTGAAATCTAGAGATGTTCCTGGGCTGGCTGCCGCTGGGAAGTGATGTGAGGATGGTAGTTCGATTCGAGGAGGTAGGGGGATGAGCAGGATTTTACTGGGGTTCATCTTGTTGGTGCTGGTGGCCTGTACCACACAGAACAGCTCAGGTACCCCGGCAGCCGCATCCAGGGAGGATGCCGTGTTGCTGAGCCAGTTGGAAGCGGTCAAGGGGAACCTCGGCGGGAGCAGGCTGCCGCTCCGCCTGGTGGGCGTGAAGCTGAATGGCCCGCTCCAGTCCGAGGCCCAGGCGGCTTCGGCTCGAGCTCAGATGGTAGCCGGGGCGGCAATCGTGCCCCAGTACGACGGGACGCACCCCGACTCCTTTAGCCTGAGGACCGTTCAGGAGCGGATGCAAGCCTTCCAGGCGGATAGCGTGCATAACCAGGATGTCGTCGCCAACATCCAGACCCTGGTCTTCCCCCTGGTCAAAGCCGGGCAACGCACCGCCGACCTCACCTGGGAGAGCGAAGGTAAGCAGTTTCACAGCCTCTGCGTCTACGACCAGAAGGGCATCGTCTACGACAGCGTGCTCTCCAATCTGGTGCAGGTCCAGGAGGGCCAACCCGGCACCGAGCAGAATCTACAGCCGCAAGGGGGCTCGAGCGGGTCGGACGTAAGCGCCCAGGCCACTTACGCCTTCACCGCGCGGGCGCTGACCTACACCATCAAATGGATATGGGGCGGCACGCGCGGCAAGATCACCGTGGACCACACCATCCTCTGGAATGGCTCGAACTACATATACAGCCAGAACGGCAGCGCCGACTACTACATGACCCTGGGGAGTGCCGGGGCCAAAACCCGTGGCACCGTGCTGGATCATCGCCGCTATGCCGTGCTGGCCTACGGCTACGCCTGGGCCACCCCGACTGCCAGCTTCAGCATCTCCTTCGATGCCAAGAAGGGGCCTGTCGGGGGCTCGTTCAATGTCTCGCTCAGTGGTGTCGGGAGCAAGGGGGGGCGGCGACAGCCACCACACCACCTACATCCCCTAGCCGACCGCAGCCAAGCCGACATCCAGCACCGGTACCCCGGGATCCCTCACCCAAACCATCGCCTCCGTCTTTGACCTCATCACCCCGCAGAACATAAAGGGCTGGTTCAACCATGCTGCCGCCGTCTGGCCTATTACCGGGATGCGCCCTCAGAAGAGCTGAATTAGGGCCACGCCCATCAGCAGCGGAGCCACCCCGCCCAACCGCACCCCGTTCACCGGCTTTTGCGGCAGACGCAGCAGGCCGTAGCGGTCGAACAGCACCGCCGCTATCTGCTGCCGACTACGGTGAGCCCCACCACCGCCGCTGCCCCCACCGCGGGGATAGCGGTGAACACCGTGGTTACGTAGATGGCCCCTATCAGCCCGCCCAGCCAGCCCCACCAGGGTATCCGGGCGAGGGAGCACAGGTCAGGGCCAGGGTTGCCAGGAACACCAGGGTCATGGCGAGCGCTGCCACCAGAAAGCTCACCACACCTGCCGGGAGCGGGAGGGAGAGGTCATGACGGAGCTGCGCATTGATCGCCCCCTGCACCGGCAATACCGCCCCTGCC
>PSMF01000062.1:7802-21229 GCA_040290005.1 Meiothermus sp. | reverse complement strand
CCCTGCAATCTCGCAGAGCCTAGCGATGAAGTACGGTTTAGGACCCGAGGACCTAATATCAATACCCAACAAGGATGTCTCCCTGTCCCACCATACAAACAAGAAGACCGGGCTCGAAGCCCGGCGTTCTAAGTTGCTGAGCTGGGCTACATGGCCTCGAGGCTGCGGAAAAGGGGTTCGTCGAGGGTAGGGTGTTCCGGCTGCGACAACCAGGAGCCACCGACTTCGGCCCTGCCAACCCCCAAAACCCCCGAGGTTTCGTCGGTTCTTGCCCTACCAGGCCGGTCCCGGCGTTTGACCAGGCCTAACCGCCCCACGGGAGCTTTACGGTGTTTGGGCTGGGGTTTTCCAATTTCGTCCTCGAGCACCAGCTCGAGCAGCCCGGCCAGGGCTCCCAGGTTAAGCAGGATGGCCTGGAGCTTGAGGGGCGAAAGCTCGACCCGGCTGCGCTCGACGCGGGCGCGGCTCTCAACCCGTAGCAAGGTGGCGCTGTCGAGGACCAGTTCAGCCAGAATCAGCCCGGTCCGCCGCCCCAGGCTGCCATTTGTAGAGGGCGGGGCGGCCCTGCGCCAAAAGGGAAAGCTCCATTCCAAACTGGGTACTTCCACCTTCCACTCGTAGGCCAGCCACAGGGTCTCGTTTAGGCACCTCAGCACGGCTTGGGTCGCCTTGAGCTGCTCGGAGGCGGTGAGCCGCCGGGCCTCGCCCCCCATGCCGCGTAAAACCTCGAACACCGCCAGGTGAAGCTTGCCCACCTCCGCTTGTAGATGCATCGCATCCCAGTACCTTCCAAAGCGTTTGCGCGAGCGCGAGGCCACCTGGGCCTGGTAGGTGCGGAGGGTCATAGGGCCTCCTGGGGATGGGAACTGCCGTTACCGAGGGCGTCCAAAAGGGATGGTATCATGGCTGGGTCCTTCGCTATATATTTATGTATATCCACCCTCATCGGCCACAAGCCAGCCACGCCTACCGCGGGGAACAGGGGACGCGGGCTCTTGCAAGCGGTTTCAGGGGAGGAAGAGGCGGCTGAGCCAGACCTCTTTCACTCCACCCAGCATAGCGAGCTTGGAACAAAAGTTACGGTCAAATAACCAAATTAAGCGCTGCCGGGCGTTACTGACCTCGAGTTCGGTGCCTAAAACAAACGGGGACAGGCTAACCCTGTCCCCGTCCCCTGAGGCCCGGTCTTACATATTCTGATTGCGGGTAGGCTGAGCCGACGGTGGCTCGACCTTTCCATCCTTTCCCTCAACTAAGTTGGCGATGGACTCGAGGGCCTTCTCCAAACCCTCCTGAATCTTCTGGTCAGGGTTTTGCATCTGCTGCGCCATCTCTTGGGGTGGGTCGAAGCTCAGGTGCACCGTGACCCTCGAGCTGCCGTCTCCGTCTGGCTCCACTTGCAGCCAGCCCCGGTAGCGCATCTCCCCGTCCGAGCCCCAGTCCAGGCGATTTTGACCCTGGTCGCGGTGGAAAAGCCCGTCGGCGGTGTATTTGTGCCCCCGCGCCTCACCCTGCACCTGCACCCGGTCTTGGCCTTGTGGCTGGGCGCTGTGGGTGGTGGGCAAGTATTTGGGCAGGTTCTGCACCTCAGAGACAAACTGGAAAACTTGCTCGGGGTCGGCCTGGACGGTCTGGCTGGCTTCATATTAGGGCATGACACACCTCAAGCACCCTTCTGCAACATGATTTTCACATAGAGCGCTAGGTAAGACTATGCCCTTTAGGGATTTTTTCCGGGTTAGCTAGCCCACATGATGATAAAGGGCTGTCAGACGGAGGCAAGAATGACAGCCGAATGAGGAAACTTGGTTTTACAACAACTGCTCGAGCTCGGGTTCGTCCTTTAGCGGGTCGTTGGTGGTGATAAGCCAGACCCGGCGGCAGTTCGCGGTGTGGGCGAGGTCAGTCACCGCTTCCAGCAGCGCCGAACCCACCCCTTGACCTTCTAGCAGGCTGTCAGGGTGACGACCTCGAGTTCCCCTTCACTCAAATAATACGTGAGCAAGCCCACCGGTGCACCATCTTCAGAAAGCGATGAGTCCCAGAAGCTGGGCGGGGCGATAGGATACGCCGTGGCTGAGCATGGCCGCAGAACCCCAGCGCTCTTCAATCAAACGCTCGGCCTACCCTGCCCCGTTTGGGCGGACGGGTCGAACTTCAACGGACATACTAACCAGCGCTCGGCGCGGCGCGGGGCGGGGTAAGTTCGCGCAGCAAGGCCAGCCGCAGACGGGCAATCTCCGACTCGAGCTTGTTCTGCTGGATGTCCAGCTCGTCGCGCAGCCGGATGATTTCCTCCACCCCCGCCAGGTTCACCCCCAGTTCTTGGGTCAGGCGGCGAATCTCCCGCAGCTTTTCCACGTCGTGTTCGGAGTAAAGGCGGGTTTTGCCGGAGGAACGTTTGGGAGCCACCAAACCCTTGCGCTCGTAGAGCCGTAGGGTCTGTGGGTGCATGTCCACAATATCGGCGGCCACCGAGATCACGTAAACCGGGCGCTCCTTGTCGGCGGCCTTCTTGCTGTTCGGTCTGTTCTCAGTTTCCCGCGGCGCGGGCAGGGCCGGGGCCGTTTTGAGGGCCTCGAGCTGCTCGCCCAACTCGGCTTTGAGCCGCTCGGCCTCGGCGCGGAACTGGGTTTCTAAATTCCACAGCTCGTCCCGGAGCCGGATGATCTCTTCCACGCCTGCCAAGTTGACGCCCATCTCCTGGGTTAGGCGGCGGATTTCGCGCAGCTTTTCCACGTCCCGCTCGGAATACAGCCGGGTTTTGCCCCCTGAACGCTTGGGCTGGATGAGGCCTTTGCGCTCATACAACCGTAGGGTCTGGGGGTGCATATCCACCAGTTCGGCAGCAACCGAAATGATATACACCGGGCGGTCTTTCTTATCCATAGCTAAGCAGGCGCAACGGCCTTGATATGGACAGTATACAAAACTTTATTCAGGTGGATAGGGAGTGGATTTACAAGAAGGATTTAGCCATAAGCGGTGAGCTAAAAACGAAGGCTGATAGCTCCTGGCTAGAAACATCATGTCCAGAACAAAGACTTTCGAGCATCAGTTATATCGTCCTAGACGTGAGCTTGTTTTTAGCTATCGGCTATGGGCAATGAGTTATCCGCGCCTTTCGCCTTAGCTTATTGCTCATCGCTAGTTGCTCATCGCTTTCTTGGCGTATTATTGGCCTCGGTGTCGTGAATACCGGGTCCACCACCGACCCCTGAAAGGAGCCATCCATGAAATCCCCCGTCCGTGTCGCGGTCACCGGTGCTGCCGGTCAGATTGGCTATAGCTTGCTGTTCCGTATTGCTTCGGGCGAAATGCTGGGCAAGGACCAGCCGGTGATTTTGCAGCTCTTGGAGATCACCCCCGCCCTCAAAGCGCTTCAGGGCGTGGTGATGGAGCTCGAGGACTGCGCCTTTCCCCTGCTAACCGGCGTGGTCCAGACCGACGACCCCAACACTGCTTTTGGCGATACCGATTACGCCCTCCTGGTAGGCGCGATGCCGCGCAAACAGGGCATGGAGCGCTCGGACCTGCTGCAAGCCAACGGCGCGATTTTCACCGTGCAGGGCAAGGCCCTCTCCGACAGCGCCAAGAAATCGGTAAAGGTACTGGTGGTGGGCAACCCGGCCAACACCAACGCCCTGATCGCCTATTACTCCGCCCCAAACCTCTCCCCGCGCCAGTTCCACGCCATGACCCGCCTCGACCACAACCGGGCCATCTCGCAGCTCGCCACACGCCTACAAAAGCCGGTGACGAGCATCAAGAGGATGACCATCTGGGGCAACCACTCGGTCACCCAGTACCCTGACCTCTTCCACTGCGAGGTGGACGGGCAAAATGCGCACGAGTTGGTGGGTGACCAGGAGTGGTACGCCAACACCTACATCCCCACGGTCGCCAAGCGCGGCGCCGCGATCATCGAGGCTCGCGGCGCTTCATCGGCGGCCTCAGCGGCGAACGCGGCGATTGACCACATGCATGACTGGGCGCTAGGCACGCCGGAGGGTGACTGGACCAGCATGGCGATGGCCTCCGACGGCTCCTATGGGATCGAAGAGGGCTTGGTCTACAGCTATCCCTGCGTTTGTAAGGACGGGGATTTCAGCATCGTGCAGGGGCTTTACATCAACGAGTTCAGCCGGGGCAAGATGGATGCCACCGCCAAGGAACTCGCCGAGGAACGGGATGTGGTGAAGGGTCTGGGGCTGATCAAATAACGCCGAAAGTCTAACGCCCTACGCCGAACGCTGGTTGAGGTTCGGCGTTCTGGCTTTGCCTGGAGCACTCCAAATTCACGACTATTTGCCCTTTGTTACCCTTATTATATCCAGGTTTGCGATTTTCTTCTGCGACTTTGTTCACGACGAATTAACCGACAGACAGGCTATCTTTATGATCGCACAGAATGGCCTGTGCCAAATCCAAGAGGTAGCATTTATGACTCGAGACGTTCCGACCGCGACCGGTGTTGACCCCTCGAGCCGCTGGCCGCCCCGCCTCTGGACTATCCAACTAGGGCAGGCCCTTTGACTTATTAAGCAGGGGGAAAGTTCATGACTGTTTTGGACACGGGGCCGTTTTATCACGGTACGAAAGCTGATTTGAAGGTCGGCGATTTGCTGACTGCGGGTTTTAGATCGAATTACGACGATAGCGTTGTGATGAACCATATCTACTTCACGGCCTTGCCAAAAGGAGCCGGGCTTGCAGCGGAAATAGCCAAAGGTGATGGCAAACCGCGAGTTTATATTGTTGAACCCACAGGAGAATTTGAAAACGACCCGAACGTCACGGACAGGAAATTCCCAGGTAACCCAACGCGGTCATATAGAAGCAGGCTACCGCTAAGAATCATCGGCGAACTCGAAACCTGGGAACCCTACAACCCGGAATTCATCCAACAGCTCAGAAGCTCCGTCGCATCAGGCAAGGGCGAAATTATCAACTGATTTCTTGCAACAGTTCACCCCGAAGAAAGTCATCCGGGATGGGTTTTAGGCGGTTGTGCCCGAGCTTAGTTACACACTGCGTGAACACCTCACTACACCGGGTGCCACCCATCTGGTCTTTACAAAATCCTGATCGCGAGAGGTCAACGTGTCTAAACCAGTGCTTTTCATGTCCATGTCACTCGACGGATACATCGCGGGTCCTAACGACAAAGTAGACAACCCCGGCGGCGACGGCTTCATGCGGCTGCACGAGTGGTACGGGGACTTCTCGAGACCATCAGGACAGATGAGCGAACTGTGGGATCAATGGAACACGCCAGGTGCGATCCTGGCGGGGCGGCGCACCGTGGAGCAGGTGGATCACTGGGGCAGCAATCATCACGGCGGCGGATTTTCGTGCCCAGCCACCGCTCGCCCGGCCCGTCGGTGGCGAACTATCCGTTGGTGACGTATGTGAATGACGGCATCGAGAGCGCGATGGCCCAGGCCAAGGCCGCCGCTGGCGACCGCGAGGTGTTGGTTCTCGGCGCGTACACGGCGCAAAAGGCGCTCGGGGCTGGTGTGCTGGACGAGTTGCAAATCCACCAGATTCCGGTGCTGTTTGGTGGTGGCCGTCGGCTGTTCGAGGGGTTGCCGTCGCGCCTCGAGCTGGAGATCGTGCGGGTGATTGACACGCCCTAGGCCACCCACATCCGCTACCGCATCCGCCGCTGAGTGGGAGAGCGCATCCCAACAACATCTCCCACCTATCCTGATTTAGCCAGCAAAGTCGTGCTGGCGATGAGCAGCTCGAGGGGCATTGGGGCGGCGACCTGATGCTGAGGCCCCGCGAACACAAGCGGTGCTGCCTTCACACTTTGCTTATCCCCACTCGAGCCCTTCCCCCGCAAACTCCGTAGGCGTTCCCGGCTCCAGGACGAGCCGTGAGCGATACAGTTCCCCGTTTGAATCGCGGTAGACGTAGAGCAAGTTTGCGTTCAGGTCATGCACCCAGACTTCGGGGATACGGTTTCTGGCGTAGGCCTTAAGCTTCGCCCCTTGGTCGCGCTCCAACGTAGAATCGCTGACCTCGATAACTCCGAGGTCACATCCCTAGCGGCATAGGCATCCTCACGGTACTCGAGCAAAGCCACGTCAGGTTCGACATAATCCGGTGGCAGCGCGAGCAAAATCACCGGAAGTTGCACGGAAACCCAAAACTTCTCGCCAAATATCTGCTCAAACTTTTTGGAGAGCTTACGAATCTGTGCCGCGTGGCGTGGGCCTTTTCTCGGCATGACGAATATCTCCCCGTTGAGTAGCTCGACGCGGTAATCCCCGAAAATACCCCGCTCAGACATGTCCTCGAACTGCTCGAGGATGAACTTGAACGGCCCGCCCGTTTGCTCGAGCGGTTTGGGAAGGGTACTCGCCATGAGGGAATTGCAGCAGCTTACGCCTGGCTCGGAGCCTGCCCCAAGCTGGCCCAGCCCTGCGCCGGGTCCCACGGGTACACAATCCAGGCATCCGTCTCAGTGGCGTAGAGGTCGGGCGCATCGCCGGGATATTTGTTCTTCTCCGGCTTGAAGTGCAGCACCGCCAGCGTCGGCTTCCCGCCCGCTAGCTTGACCCGCTGCCGCACCGCCACCGCCGTTTTGCCCGAATCCCACACGTCATCTACGATCAGAACGCGTTTATTCAGCAGCAGCGTGTCGCCGGGGAACTGGAGGAAGTGGGGCTCCTGCAACGTCTGCCCTTCCGAGGTATAAAACATCACCGCCGCCGTGAGGATATCGCGCAGGTCGGTGGCCTCGGAGAGCAAGCAGGCCGGAATCATGCCGCCCCGCGTGACCGCCAGGATGCAGTCGTAGTCTCGAGGGTTGATCTTGCCCAGCAGCTTGCTCACCAAATGGGTGATGTCCTGCCAGGAGAGGTGCATCTTGCCGGAGTAGCCCTGCACTTCCTCGGACATGGCTACACCTCCACCGGCTTATCCAGCTCGAAAGCGCTGTGAACGGCCCGCAGTGCGGCCTCAGCAAACTGCGCGGGGATGACCACCGAGATACGGACCTCGCTGGTGGCGATCATCTCGATATTGGCACCTACGCTCGAGAGCGCCGTAAACATCTTGGCCGGGATGCCCGGCGTGGAAGCCAAAGCTTGGCCGACGATGGATATTTTGGCGATGTCGCGGCGCAGGTTGGCCTCACCGCCGATCTCGCGGAGGAGGGGCTCGAGGGCGTCCATCGCGTCCTCGGCAAAGTCCTGGTTGACGGTAAAGGCCATCTGGGTGCGGCTGGGGTCGTGGCCCGGTACGCCCTGGATAATCATGTCCACCGCGACTCCTGCTCGTCCTAAAGCTTCAAACACCCGCGCCGCCACGCCGGGCCGGTCGGGGATACCGACTAAACCAATCTGGGCGTGCTCGTCGTCAAGCGCCACGCCCGTTACCGCGCGTCCGAGTTCCATCGCTGCCTCCGTGACCAAAGTTCCAGGATTGTAAGAAAAGCTGCTGCGCACATGAATCGTCACACCGTACTTTTTGCCATACCAGACCGAGCGGGAGTGCAAGACTCCTGCGCCAAGGGCGGCCATCTCGAGCATCTGGTCGTACCCAATCGAGGGGAGCTTCTGGGCCTCGGGGACGGCGTGGGGGTCGGTGGTATAAACGCCCTCGGTGTCGGTGAAAATCTCGCACTCCTTGGCCCCGAGCGCCGCCGCCAGCGCCACCGCCGTCGTGTCCGAGCCGCCGCGCCCCAAGGTTGTCAACTCGCCTTCGGGAGTCGTGCCCATGAACCCCGTCACCACCGCGACTTCTCCTCTATCGAGCGCCGCCCGAATCATCTTAGGTTCGACACTGAGGATGCGGGCGTTGCCGAAGCGACCGTCGGTGGTAAAGCCGAGCTGGGATTGGGAAAAGGCTCGAGCCGGAATCCCCATCGCCTGGAGCTGCATCGAGAGCAGCGCCGCCGACTGCTGCTCGCCAATCGTCACCAGCATGTCGAGTTCTCGAGCCGGTGGGCGTGGGTTGACGCGTTTCGCCATCGCAATTAACTCGTCGGTGGTGCGGCCCATCGCCGAAACCACGACGGCAAGCTGATTGCCGCGCTCGCGGTAGTGCTGGATGCGCTGAGCGACCTTGTGGATGCGCTCCAAGTCGCCCACACTGGTTCCGCCGTATTTTTGTACGACCAAGGCCATAATCCGCAGAATCCTAACACGCTTGGTGCACCAAAACCAAACGCTCAGGCATCTTGCTTATACCACCGCCACAGCAACAAAAGAGTCAAGGCGGACGCCAAAAGGCTGACGGTCCGCCGTAAATACAAATGCCGCTGAAGTTCAATCGGCCCGTAGACCCCAACTGCAAAGGCCAGCACTCCCAACCAAAATATCAATGCGCCTTTCCAATCCACCCCGTTCAGCCAGAAGCGGGTCACGGATACCAGCAAAGCGACAATCACTTCTGAAAGTATGGAAGAGATGATTTCCAACAGCCAGCTAACCACAACATTCACTGTAGCTTTAGACTGAACTCAAAGGAGAAGTATATGACCGTGTTCCCCGAGTGGTTCAAAGCTTTCAAACACGTCGAGCTATGGCCCGGCATGGATATGGCAGTCTTGTCCGGTCACGGCGGGCAAGCGGGTTTCCAGGAGATCACCGAGGAAACCCTCGTCCCCGAGCACTCCCACGCGGGGCAGTGGGGGGTGATTTTGGAGGGCCAAGTCGAGTTCACCATGAACGGGCAAACCCACGTGTACAAAAAGGGCGAGTATTACCACATTCCCGCTGGGGTGCCCCATAGCGCCAAAATTGCGGCGGGAACAGCGTTCATTGACGTATGGGAGGGGGTTCGCTTCCCCGAAGAACGGATGAAGTGATGGCGGATTCTCAGATAGCACTCCTGTTGACCCTGATTGACCAGGCTTACGAGCAGCGCACCTGGCACGGGCCGAACCTGCGAAATGCCCTGCGCGGCGTAGACGTGGAAACCGCCTTGTGGCGACCAAGCCTCGAGCGCCACAACATCTGGGAGCTAGCTCTGCACTGTGCCTACTGGAAATACATTTCCACCAAAGCCTTGCGCGGCGACGGGTCCAAAGACAACTTTATCCGGAAGCCGTCCAACTTCCCCGCGATACCCGAAAAGCCCACGTTGAAGGCTTGGAAGGAAGATTTGGGGCTGCTGGAAAAGTGTCACTTAGAGCTTCGTCAGGCCGTCGCCGCACTGAAACCGGAAGACCTGAACAAGAAATCAGGTCGTTGGACGCTGGCCGAACACGCCTTCGGCGCGGCGAACCACGACATCTACCACGCCGGGCAGATTCGGCTGCTGCGGCGAATGAAAGGGGATGCATGAGCGTTTTGTTATCCGAGGTAAAAGATGGAATCCTGTCCCTGACACTGAATCGGCCCGAGGCGATTAATGCCTTTACCACGGAGATGTTGCAAAGCCTCGCCGAAGCTTTAGGCAAAGAAGCTCCCGCTCCCGAAGTCCGAGTGGTGGTTTTGCGCGGCGCAGGACGGGGATTCTGCTCCGGTCAGGATTTGCGCGAGTTTGAGGGGAAAAAAGTCAACTTCAAGGCGCACCTGAAGAAGTATCAGGCCGTGGTCGAGAATATAGCGGGCCTCGAGAAGCCTGTCCTGGCCGCCGTCCACGGGGCGGCAGCAGGTGCCGGGATGTCGCTGGCGCTGGCCTGTGACCTGCGAATCGCTGCCTCCGATGCCGTATTCACCACCGGCTTTAGCAAGATCGGCCTGATCCCCGATGCCGGGATGAACTACCATCTGCCGCGCATCGTGGGGCACGCCAAGGCGATGGAACTCGAGCTTCTTTCTTCCCGCCTGAACGCTGAACAAGCGTTAGCGCTGGGCATCGTCAATCGAGTCTTCCCTACCGAGAGTTTCGCGGATGAAGTGACGAAGTTAGCCACTGAGCTGGCAAACGGGCCGACCAAAACCTTTGGGCTCATCAAGCGGGCGCTGCAAAAAAGTAGGAGTGCGACGATCGAGGAGATGCTCGAGTACGAAGCACTATTGCAAGACCTCGCGGGCCGCACGGAGGACCACAAGGAAGGCGTGCAAGCTTTCTACGAAAAGCGCCCCGCTAAATTCGCCGGAAAGTAGCGCCCTACAGGGAATCTTTGAGCGCCACGTATTGCGTCGCTGGGTCATGTTCTAGCGTTGGTGCGCCATCTACAACGAGTTTAGCCCGTTCCCAAGGTTTATCTGCTGTCAGAAGGGGTCTTTCCGAGGCTTGCCATTCAAACCAGAAATCTCGTTCGCTGGGACCGTCGCGCTCGAGCCCTCGACGCTCGGCCAGGGCAGGGTCAATCTCCATCCAAACCGCCAAATCAATTCAACCCGCCAACTCTCGCCGACTGGCCGAAACACCCTCTACGAGCAACACCGGGGCAGCAGGCACCGTGATGGAACCGGTTCGGCCTCGAACCGTCCAAGCTTCAGGAGTCCAGTCCACCGCCTTTCCCTCCCGAAAGGGAACGAGAATCTTCTCGATAAGTAGCGGCCACCAGCCGAAAAAGCTATGATGCCAGGCCACGTCGTCGGTGTGGACGATTGGAGCACTCAATGCCCCGGCGAGCCGCCTGGAAAACGTTGATTTACCTGACGCACTACGGCCATCCACTGCAACCACTAAGCGACCACCGGGCCACTCTCGAGCCTCAATCCGCCGCGCCAGGTCAGCGAACGGTTCAATCTTCGCAAACCCCGATTCCGACATGCAAAAGATTGTATCGCTCCCCGCTTCCCGCCATGTAGCAAAAAGCGCTCCGAAACCAGCGTATCCCGGTATAAGCTATTCCCGTGATCCGCTACCTCAAAGGCACGCCCCTACGCAAAACCGAAAACAGCATCCTCCTCCTGATTGGCGGGTTCGGCCTCGAGGTCTTCTGCTCCACCTCCACGCTCTCAGCACTCCCTGACGAGGGCGACGTGGTGTTGCACACGCACTTAATCGTGCGCGAGGACGATCTCTCGCTCTA
This sequence comes from Meiothermus sp., assembly GCA_040290005.1. Lineage (GTDB taxonomy): Bacteria > Deinococcota > Deinococci > Deinococcales > Thermaceae > Meiothermus. The sequence goes on along the minus strand of PSMF01000062.1, from coordinate 10,284 downwards.
CGGGTTTGCCGATGAAAGAAGTCTCGAGCTGTTCGAGATTTTGCTGGGCGTGTCGGGCGTGGGGCCAAAGGTGGCGCTGAACCTGCTTTCTTCCCAGGCTCCGGCGTTGCTGGCGAGGGCGCTCGCAGAGGGCGATTTACGCCTGCTCACCTCAGCTTCCGGCGTGGGCAAAAAGCTCGCCGAGCGTATCGCCCTCGACCTGCGCGGCAAAATTCCGGCGCACCTAATGGGCGAGGGCGGCGCAATCGTCCGCACGCCCAAAACCGAGGAGGCTGAACTCGCGCTCGTCACGCTCGGATTTAGGGAAAGTCAGGTGAGGAGCATCGTAGCCGAAATCGCTCGCAACAACCCCGAGGCCGGGACGCAGGAAATCATCAAACTGGCGCTGAAGGCGCTGCGCTAGGCGGTCTCGAGCGTCAGCGGAACGGGCTGTTTGCCGTCCACGTCGGCGAAGCCGTACTCGAGCGCCAGTTGCGCCGCTACCAACACTTGTCCCGATTTCTCCATCACCTTTGGGTCACTGGCAAGCGCGGCCACCGCTCGCCCGATAAACTGCAGCGACTCCGAGTTGGAGGGGCGGCCAACTGGCTGCACACATACCGCGCCCGCACCCCACCGTCAAACATCGCGTCCCAGCGCCAGCGGGGCTGCTTCCAAAATGGTTCTTGCCAGGTAAAAACCCTCTCTCTACCGTTATCCTCGACCATGTACTGATACCCGGCCCAGACGTTATTCACCAGGATGTCTAGGCGGCTTTGCTGACGGTAGATTTGCTCGAAGACGGATAAGGTCTGCGTATCGTCGGTGTGGTCACACAACACCGGCACACATTTCCCGCCCAATCGCTCGACTTCGGCAGCCGCCTGGTACACAGTTCCGCCCAGCCCGTCCACCACCTCGTCCCTTTTGGTGCGACCAGTGACGTACACCGTCGCACCCGCTTCACCCAAGCCCATCGCTACCCCTTGGCCCTCGCGGTGTTTTTCCCGTATGATACGGACAATCTCAGCGCAGGGCTTTCGCTGTTTCCGCTAGGCGCACCGCGTTAACTTTGCTGCTCGAGCCAAGGCAACATCTCGAGCAAATTCTTCACCTCTAAATCTGCCTGGAATCTAGGATCCCGCTCCCGAAACCCCCGCTCCACCCACACCGATTTCATCCCCGTGTTGATGGCCCCGGCCACATCGCGCTCGGGGTTGTCGCCAACCATCACGCACTCGGCGGGCTCGACTCCCAGTTCCTTGCAGATATGCATAAAAATGCTGGGGTCGGGCTTGCCGATGTCCATTTGCCCGGAGATGACCGCGGCGCTTACGTAGGACATCAGGCTGCAACCCTCGAGCTTATCCTGTTGCAAGTCAGGAACACCGTTGGTAACTATACCGATTTTGTAGCTCCCTGACAGGGTATTCAATAAAGCATCTACTTCGGGATAGCGCGGGTACAGTCGGCGCGCCTCAATGAAACGTTGGGACAGGGCCTCAGCTAAGGCTTCGTCCTTGATGTTTTGCTCGGATAGTGCTATTTTCCAGGCTTCGGTGCGGTAGTGCGGAGCCCACTCGTGCAGGCGGGCAAGCGCAGGATGAGTCTGGACTTCGTACCGCGCCCATAGCCCCTCGCCGTAGCTGTGCCCGATGCGCTCGGTGTACTCAGAGGTCGGCGAGCCATTCCAGAGTGCCTTGGCTTGCTGCGTAAAGTCCAGGATGAGCTTGTCGAAATCCAGGCTGTACCACGAAGCCGCGTAAAAGGCGCAGCCGCGCATGGCGTGGATGGAAACCGGGTGGTCGAGGATTAGGGTTTCGTCAAGGTCGAACAGGACGGCGCGGATCATCGGCCCATCTTACTGGCTCAGTGGGGTTGACCCAGCAGCAGCTTGGCCCCGGCCACCAGTGCCTCGTCGCGGCTGGCCCCCAGACCCTTGCTAAACCCTTCTTCCATCGCGGCGGCATAGCCTTCTTGGATCAGCGCCGACTCGATGGCGATGATTTTCTGAAAGGCTTCGACGGCGGCGATCAGCTCGGAGCCGCGCAGACCGTCGCGCATGTGTTCCAAAGAAAGCTCCTGCACGATGCCCATCGCTGGCATGATGAAACCGGGCTTGACCCCCGCTGCGGCGTGAATCAGCCCGATACGGGTGCGCCGCGCAGCGTAAGGCGCGTCATAGCACCCCGAGAACAGTTCGCGGTACCACCGGGCAAAACTCCCATACAGCCGCTCGACCCTCCCCGGCACGGCCCAGAGGATCTCGCGCATCTCCGGGTCGCGGCCCAGATAGTCGTAGAAGGCCAGCGCCACCTCGGAGGCCAACGGCCCCATCACCGCCTCGAGCTTGCGCAAGGTGGCGATGTGGGCCTCGCTCAGCCCGGTACGGGCCACGAGCTTCTCGAGCAGTTCGGTTGAATCCATCGAGACAATTGTATCTGTAAACAAGCCACTCCGATCCCATCACCTAAAGAAAAACCCCGGTCTAGCCGGGGTTTGC
>PSMF01000062.1:0-7646 GCA_040290005.1 Meiothermus sp. | reverse complement strand
GCGGTCATCAGCTCGCGCACGTCGGCCACGCCCCGCTCGTCGAGCTTCTGCACCACCACCTTTGCGCCTTTCGCCAATCGGCGGTGCATGGCCTCTTCGTTCAGGCCCATCTCGTTCCAGTGGCGCAAGTAGACCCGCCCGCCGGTCATCCCCGAGCAAATCCAGGGGCCGGGATCACCAAGCACGACGGCGCGGCCTCGAGTCATGTACTCGAACGCAAAACCCTTGGCCTGTGCCCTGGCTGCAATGTTTCCCAGCTCGTCCTGCACGGGACGCTCCGGTTCCCCGGCCAGCACCACGTCGGCCCCCGAGAGCCGGATGCAGAAGCGGCTATCGGCCTGACCTTCCACGATCAACATCCCACCGATGGCCCCGTAGGCGAAGGATTTGCCCACGCTGCCGTCCACGTACTGCCCGAAGGGGTTACGGCCCTTGAGGATGGCGACCTTGCCGCCGTAGGCGTTTTTGGCGATACCGTCCTGAGCTCCCCCTTCGACCACGACCTCGAGCCCCTCCACATTGAACGCCGCGATCCCGTTCCCAGCGACCGAACCCGCGTCAAAGCGAAGTTCGACCTTGGCATCCCAGCCTTTGCCATATAAGCGGCGACGGGCGATTTCCCCGGCGATGTGCGTACCCAGGGCGCGGTCGGTGGAGCCTACGGGGCCTTCCTGGAACAGGAGTTCGCGCCCGCCCTCGGCGTAGGCTTCGGTGACGACCTCGGTGATGCTGCGGGTGAGCTGGTTCAGGGGCTTGCGCAGGACGTGCGCCGAGCGCTCCTCGAGCCACTCCGGGGCCGAAACTGGGGCGAAGAAGTAAGACAAATCTAACTCGCCGGTGTGGGCTTCCTGCATCAGCAAATCGCTGCGCCCGACGAGTTCCTTGAGCGAGACCGCGCCCAGCGCGGCGACCAGTTTGCGCAGCTCAGCGGCCTTGGCGGAGAAGAAGGTGACGAGCTGGTCCACCGCCCGCTCGCTCTCCTGCGGTACGAAGCGCTTGAGACCGTGCGACTGGGCCTGCTCCACCGTCTCGATCTGCGTGGCAATCCCCACGTGGCAGGTATCCATCTGGCACTGGCGGCAAATCGTACAGCCGATCGCCACCATCGCCATCGTCGCCATGCCCACGCGGTCTGCACCAAGCAAGGTCATGCGCAGCGCGTCGTAGGCGGTTTTGAGGCCGCCGTCGGCCCAGAGCTCCACCCGGTCGCGCATCCCGGCCCGCACCAGGGCGCGGTGGGCGCGGCGCACGCCAAGTTCCACGGGCATCCCGGCATATTTGAGCGCGTGCCAACGGGCCGCACCCGTACCGCCCTCAAAGCCGGAAAGCGCGATGACATCGGCCCCGGCTTTGGCGATGCCCACCGCAATCGTGCCGATACCGGGAATCACCGGAACTTTGACCGAGACCCTGGCCTTCGGGTTCACCGTCTTCAGTTCCTCGATGAGCTGGGCCAAATCCTCAATCGAGTAGAGGTCATGGTTGTTCGACGGAGAAATCAAATCCACGCCTGGGACGGCGTTGCGGGCCGAGGCGACTTTCGCCGTGACCTTCTTACCGGGCAGGTGTCCGCCCTCGCCGGGCTTGGCCCCTTGACCGATTTTGATTTCGATAACCCCTGCCGAGTTGAGCATGTAGGCGTGCGCCCCGAAGCGACCCGAAGCCACCTGCTGGCCGCGCCAGTGGGTATATTTGCCCAGCATGTCGGGGATTTCGCCGCCCTCGCCGTTGATGCAGACCATGTTCAGGCGTTTCACCGCGTCCACGTAGGCCCGGAAGCTGGTCTCGCCCTGCGAGCCGAAGCTCATCGCGGTGATGACGAAGGGCAGCGAGTGCCCGCCCACGCTCAAATCAACTTCTTCCGGGTTGACCTCCGATTTGTCGGGGAATTTCACGCCCAGCAGCTGACGTGCTGCCACGGGGGATTCGTGTTCCAAGCCCCGCACCTTCTCCTGGAAGTGCTCGTAGGGCGATTCACCCGAAGAGACTTCCATCGCCGCCTTGAAAATGCGCGGGTTGAAGCGGAAATCCTTGGCGGGCAGGACTTTTTCGGCATGGAGGAGGTTGAGGCGTTCTAATGCGGTCCTTTCAAGTTCGTGCAGCCCGTACCCCGCAGATTCAGAACCCAAGAAATTGCGGATGCCCAGAACCTCGGCCAGGTCGGGCTTGAGGCCAATCGCGCTGAAGATGCGCCCGTAGCCGCGAATCTCGTGGATGCCCATCGTCGAGATGACCTTCTCCAAGCCCTTCTTGAGGCCCTCGAGCAGGTTTTGTAGCCCCAGCGTGCCCTTCAAAGCCTGTGCCTTGTGGCCCATCAGCCAGGGGGCAACAGCATCGGCTCCTAACCCTAAGCAGACTGCGACATCGTGGAGGTTACGGACTCCACCTGAGTGAACCAGAACCGAAGTGCGGCGGCGCAAGCTGATGCCCTCGCCGTCGCGTTCTTGCTCGAGCGCCTTTCCTACAGCAGAAAGGGCCAGATACACGTCCAGCCAAACCCCACCTTCAAACGAGTTGCGGTCGCTGAGCACGACAAGTTCGGCCCCGTTCTGCACCGCTTCTACGGCTGCGTCTTGGACGCGCTTGAGCCCGGCGGCAATGCCCTCCTCTACTGAGAATTGGAGCGGGATAATCACGTGCAGGAAACGCCTTAGAGCTTCCTCGTAGGTGAGTGTTCCTTGACCTTGGGCGATCGCGGCGACGTTAGGAGCGGTTTCCTCGAGCAGCACCGGAACCACCAGTTCCTCAACGTGCCCGGCCCCGCGCCCGTCGGGCAGCGGGCGGCGACCGAGGATGGTGCGGGTGCTGAAATGCTCGATTTCCCGCTCGCGGTCAATCGCCGGGTTGGTCACCACGGCGACGGTTTCCTTGAAGAACTCGGAGAGGTTGGGCTTTTCGGGGTTGAGCGCGGCAATCGGGCCGTCGTAGCCGAGCGAGCCGATGGGCTCGTTGCCGTTTTCGCTGAGCGCATCGAGATACCCGGCATCCCAACGGTCCCAGCCGTAGGCTCGCTCGAGATTAAGACTCGGTGGCGCGGGCTTCTCCTCGACGCTCGCCTCGCTCCCGCCCGCGATCGGCGGCAAGGACTCGTAGCGCGGACCGCTCAAGTGCGCGGCGTAGCCCTCGAGATTATGCGATTTGGAGAGGATGCGCTCTAAAACCTGCCGTTGGTGGCGATCATATGGGAACAGCCGGGCTCCATCAGGAGTCAGACGTAGATACGCCTTTTCGCCAGGCGCGAACGGGCGCGGCTCAGAAACAAACTCCTCGACGGTAAACACGCCGCGCTCGCTGCTGAAAACGTACTCTTCTTCAGTTTCCACGAACCACAGCGGGCGTAAGCCCATCGCGTCGGTGGCGAACACGGCTTCCTCGCGGTGGCGGGTGACGAGCGCCGCCGGGCCTTGAGCCAGCGCGCCGAAGCGCTGGCGCAGGTTCATATAAAGGTCTTGCAGGGCGGGCGAGTAGTTCTTAATCTCGCCCAGTATCGGCGGGAAAGCCACGTCAATGGCTTCGGGCAGCGAAAGGCCGAAGCGGTACAGGAGACCCTCTAAAATCCGGCTCAGGTCTTGTGAGTCCGAGCCGTCAGTGAGCGGGATGCCCAGGAAACTCCCCTCCCGACGCAGTCTTTCGATGGTGTTGATTTCCCCGTTGTGGCCGAGCAAACCGAAGGGTTGCACCGCCTCGAAGGTTGACATGGTGTTCGTTGAATAACGGTTGTGGCCCAACGTAATCGCCGATTTGAACTCAGCCCTCGAGAGTTCAGGGAAGTAGCGCTTCAGAATTTCCGCGCTGCCACGCACTTTGTAGACCACGCTGGCGGTGGACAAAGAAACGACGTGGACGGGGAAACGCTGCTCTAAGAGAACGCCCAACTCCCACAGTGGCCCGTCGCCGTCGCTGGAAAGCCCCGCGACCTGATAGAACAGCGGCTCGGTGCGCTTACCCACCGGCCCGAGCACACGAGAGTTGGTCTCCCCTTTGCGCTCGGTGAGGAGCTTGATACCGCGTTTGCTACCTTCCACACGCACTAAATCGAACAGCTCCTGAACCCTCGTCCCCTCGCTCTTGGGAACGAAGAAGTGCCCAACAAAGAAGCGTGGATTCTGCGCCAAGTTGCTGTCCAGCCCGGCCTCGTAGAGATAGGTGGCCCAAAGCTCCCTGGGAAGATCGGTCTGGATGCCCGTGCCGTCGCCCTCACCGCGGATCAGCCCGGCACGGTGGGCCATTTTGTAAAGGCTCTCCAAGGTGCGCTGTACGTTGGAGTGGCTGGGCTTAGCCGATTTCTCGACCACGGCGATGATCCCGCAGGCGTCTTGGCCGTTTGGTATACCAGGATAAGCTTTGCTAAACTCGGTCACGCGGGCCTCCGTGGACACATCTCGACTTCAAGTTGAAGGGTAAACGCCGCGCATAAGTTTGCGCGGATTTGAAGCAGTATACGGGTCGCTTTTTGTTACGTCAATAACAAGCGTGCGTGCTGGGGATGCGTAAAATCTGCCTTAAAACCCTTTATGACTCGTTGGGTACTCTTTATGGCTCGTTGGGTACTCTCAAAAATCCCACCCCAATCGCATTTTCTTGACTTTGGTCTGTCACTAAGCCTACAATGCCCCTATAGGGGCGTTACGCTTAGGAGGTATTTTGGAAACGCTGCGCGTATCTGGCAAATCTCGTCCCAATTCCGTCGCCGGTGCCATCGCCGCGCTGCTACGTTCGCAAAGCGAGGTTGAGGTGCAAGCCATCGGCCCCGAGGCGGTGAATCAGGCGGTTAAGGCCATCGCCATCGCCAGGGGCTACATCGCCCCGGATAACCTGGATTTAGTCGTCAAACCCGCCTTTGTAAAACTCGAGCTCGAGAGCGAAGAACGCACCGCCCTGCGCTTCACGGTGAGAAGCCAGCCGCTCGCCCCATAAAACGTTTACTGTTTTTATGGTTAACCATTGACTGCAAAGGCGTTGTCACAGGTCGCAGGTCAAACCCTTGTTCTCGGCCTGCGACCAACAGCGAGCAGAGCTCCCTGACCAACAGCGAGCAGAGCTCCCTGACCTGGGACTCGCGACTTGCGCCGCTTTTCGCGGTGAACGGTTAACGGTTGGCGGCTAGCGAATTGTGTGCATTTGTACTCAATCTAGAAGTAATCCATGTCTCAGAGGGTTCATCTTGCATTTGCTACCCTGAGAATCATAAGGGAGGTAAACCATAGACCCGTTTGTGCTTTTTACCTATGTGCTGATCGGTGTGGTGTTCGTGGTGACGCTGGGGCTTCAGTTTTACCTACAGCGTACCTACGCTAAATACAGCCGCCTAGCCAACAGCCGGGGAATCACCGGTGCGCAGACCGCCAGGGCGATTCTGGATGCCTACGGCCTGCAAAACGTCCGGGTTGAACCCACCCCCGGAGCCCTAACCGACCACTACGACCCCACCAGCAAGACCGTTCGCCTGTCCGAGGTGAACTACGACTCGCCCTCAGCGGCAGCCCTGGCGGTAGCGGCCCACGAGGTCGGCCATGCCCTGCAAGACGCCAAGGACTACGCCTGGCTGCGGATTCGTCATAGCATCCTGCCCGTCGCCAATATCGGCAGCATGCTCGGCCCTTGGATTTTCATCATCGGCATGTTTATGAACGTGGCCGGGCTGATGAACATCGGCATCTGGCTATTCGCGGCGGCGGCGCTGTTCCAGCTCATCACCCTGCCGGTGGAGTTCGATGCCTCGAACCGCGCCCTAAACATCCTCAAAAAGATGAACTTCCTCAACCAGAACGAGATGGGCGGAGCGAGATCGGTACTCACCGCCGCCGCCCTGACCTATGTCGCGGCGTTGGCCGCTTCGCTGGCGCAGATTCTCAACTACGTCGCCATCCTGCAAGCCCAGCGCGAAGAGTAAGTGACCCGTCGGTACCCGAGCCTAGAAAACTCAAACCCTCGTCACGGCGGGGGTTTTGGTTTATTTATGCGCAAACTTAGACTCCGACCTTCCATTTGGGGCCTTCGCGGGTGTCTTCCACCTGCACCCCGAGTTCGACCAGGCGATCCCGAATCTGGTCGGAGAGCTTGAAGTTGCGGTTCTGCCGGGCCTCTTCCCGCACGTTCAGCAGCATTTTTACCAGGCCTTCTAAAAGTTCGCCGCCAAGCTGTTTTTCCAAAACTCGAGCTGGGAACAGTCCCAGCACCCCTTCGCCTAGCTCGGAGAAGGCGCGCTCGGCTCGAGCCAGACTCTCCTTCCCTGGACGCTCAGTAAGCGCTTTATTCAGCTCGGTGACGAACTCGAACAAGGCCGCGATGGCCTGAGGCGTGTTGAGGTCGTCGTTCATGGCCTCGGCGAAGTCGCGCTCGAGCTTAGCCATTGCCGTTTCTAAGCCTGGGTGACGACCTTCGGGCGCGGTCTCGAGGCGACGGCGCACCTCGCGGTAGGCGTTGATGAGGCGCAGATAGCCGTTCTTGGCGCTTTCTAGCCCCTCGCCGGTGAAGTCCAGCACACTGCGGTAGTGGGCTTGCAGGAGGTAGAAGCGCATGTACATCGGCTCGTTCTTAGCCCGCAGTTCGCTGAGCAGGACGAGGTTCCCGGTGCTCTTCGCCATCTTCTGCCCGTTGAGCAGGACGTGGTTGTGATGCATCCAGTACCGCGCGAAGGGATGCCCAGCCGCCTCGGCCTGGGCGATTTCGGCCTCGTGGTGGGGGAATTGCAGGTCAATGCCACCCGCGTGTAGGTCGAACCCCTCGCCCAGATACTTGAGGCTCATCGCCGAGCATTCGATGTGCCAACCGGGGAAACCCTCGCCCCACCGCGAGGGCCAGCGCATGATGTGCCCGGGCTCAGCCCGCTTCCACAGGGCGAAATCGCGCGGGTCACGCTTCTCCTCACGCACCTCGACGCGGGCTCCGGCTTCTTCGTCCTCTAAGTCGCGCCCGGAAAGCTTGCCGTACTCGGGCCAGCTTTTCACGCTGAAATACACCGAGCCGTTCGACTCGTAGGCGTGGCCTTTTTCGATCAACTCCTCGGTCAGTGTTTGCTGCTCAATGATGTGCCCGGTGGCCCTGGGGGAAATGTCGGGGCGCAGGACGTTCAAGGCCTGAAGCTCGTCAAAATAGCTCCAGGTATACTTCTCGGCCAGTTCCATCGGCTCGAGCCTTTCAACCTTAGCCCGCCGCTGAATTTTGTCCTCGCCCTCGTCGGCATCACCCACCAAATGCCCCACGTCGGTGATGTTGCTGACGAAACGCACCTTGAGGCCCTGATAGGTGAGCCAGCGCCGCAGCACGTCGTAGATGACGGGCCCCCTGGCGTGGCCTAGATGCGGGTCGCCGTACACCGTGGGTCCACAGACATAGATACCCACGTAGCCGGGCGTGCCGGGGACAAACTCCTCTTTTCGCCGTCCTAAGGTGTTGTAAATCTGCAAAGACATGAGAATCTCCGTCGGGTAAAGCAGAAAGGGCTTGGGGCCTGAGCCCAGAATCACATGGGACTTAGGAGCCGCAATGCTGAGCTATGAAAAACGCCGGGATGGAGGCCTGGAGGCACACCATTACCCGGCGGGATGGCTCACTTAACATCGTGGCGCGAACATCATGGCTAAAGTTTAGCACACTAGCTGAGTACCCGCGTAGCGGGGCCTTAGGAGAAGCGCCATAGCGCG
>PSMF01000061.1:19868-21307 GCA_040290005.1 Meiothermus sp. | reverse complement strand
CGCGTAGGGACGACCGGCCCTGAGTACCGGCACAGGCCGCTTCTCCTGGCCGGGGGCCTCGTGGCCCTTCACTCTCGTACCTACAAACCCACAAACCAAAGGGTGCCTCAGTCTCGAGGGGCCAGCAACTCGCTGGGGTGGAGGAGATGGTCCAGACAAGGCGTGTAATCCACGCCTTGGCGGAGGTCGTCGGCGAGGTCGGCCACGCTGACTTGGCCCAAGGCCTCGAGCACCGCGTCGCGTACTCGTATCCAGACCCGGTTGCGAGCACAGCAGCGCCGCTCCTCGGGGCAGCTTTTGGGCCAGTTCAGGCTTACGCAGGAGAGCGGGGCGATGGGCCCTTCCACCGCCCGGATCACGTCCCTCAGGTTGATCTCCTGGGCGGGTCGGGGCAGACAGTATCCTCCACCGACGCCTTTTTTGGAAATTACCAGGCCGTGGTTCGCCAAAGCCGCCAGGATACGCACCAAGTAGGTCCGGCGCACCCCGGTGGCCGCGCTCAAATCCTCGCTGCCAACGTAAGAACCCTCCGGTTGTGTTCCCAAATATCCCAGCGCTTTGAGCGCGTAGATGTCAGTGTTGGATAGACGCATGGCAGACCTCTTGTGCGGATTTCCTACAGCATAGCCTCAGCCCGGTTTCAGAAAAAGGGGCCATTTATCGGGCGTGGCTTCACCCGCCCGCACCGAACAACCCGCCCCTAAAGGGACCGGGCCGCTGTTTCACCGGCGCTACGAGGTGGTGGTGCGCCACCCCAAGCTGGGGCCGGACGCTGCGGCTGGCCTACGACGAGACCATCGAGGGCTGGTCGCGGGCGCTGGATTTCCGCGATCACGAGACCGAGGGCCACGCTCAGCGGGTGACCGAGATGGTGGTGCGGCTGGCACAGGCTTTGGGGGTGAGCCGCGAGGAGCTGGTGTACGTGCGCTGGGGGTCCCTGCTCCACGATATCGGCAAGATGGGGGTGCCCGATAGAATCCTGCTCAAGCCTGGGCCACTCACCCCCGAGGAGCGAGCCGTCATCGAGGAGCACCCCAACCTGGCCTGCAAGCTGCTCGCCTCGATCCGGTTCTTGCGCCCGGCCCTGAGCATCCCCTACGGCCACCACGAGCGCTGGGACGGGCGCGGCTACCCCAGAGGCCTGAAGGGGGAGGAAATACCGCTGGTGGCCCGTATCTTTGCGGTGGTGGACGTATGGGACGCCCTGCGCTCGGATCGCCCGTACCGGGCCGGTTGGCCGGAGGCGGAGGTACTGGAATACCTCCGCCAGGGGGCTGGAACCCAGTTCGACCCGCAGGTGGTGGAGGCTTTCCTGACGCTGGTGGAGCGCAGTTAGATGGGGGTGTTCCTGAGCGGGGTTTGAGTCCTCCGAGAACCTCTGTGCTGCGAGGGTGGTGATAAAGCGGGACCGAAAGGCCTGGGTATAGTGGCAGGGGGGG
>PSMF01000061.1:0-19858 GCA_040290005.1 Meiothermus sp. | reverse complement strand
CGTGGAACAACGCAATCTGGGCAAATCGGGGCTGCGGGTCTCGCTGGTAGGGCTCGGCTGCAACAACTTTGGCGGGCGGATTGACGCCGCGGCTTCCAAACCGGTGATCCGCAAAGCCCTCGACTTAGGGATCACCCTTTTCGACACCGCCGACGTCTACGGCAACCGGGGCGGCTCGGAGACGATTCTGGGCGAGTATCTGGGCAAGGAGCGGGAAAAGGTGGTGCTCGCCAGCAAGTTCGCCATGCCCATGGACGAGGCGGGCGAGCAGAGAGGGGCTTCTCGAGGCTACATCCTGAAGGCCATTCAGGGGAGCCTGAAGCGGCTCAAAACCGACTACTTAGACCTCTACCAACTGCACACCGCCGACCCCCTCACCCCCATCGAGGAAACCCTGCGGACCTTAGAGGACCTTATTCGGCAGGGCATGGTGCGGTATATCGGCTGCTCCAACCTGCCCGCCTGGCAGGTGGTGGAGGCCCAGTGGACCGCGAAAAGCTTAGGGCTAGGGGGCTTCGCCTCGATCCAGGACGAGTACAGCCTGCTGGTGCGGGGTATCGAGAAGGAGCTACTCCCCGCAGCACAGAAGTACGGCCTGGGCTTACTCCCCTACTTCCCGCTCGCCAACGGCCTGCTAACCGGGAAGTATCGCCGCGGTGCACCGATGCCCGAAGGGGCCCGGCTGACCAAAAACAAGAGCCGCGCCGAGGAGGTCCTGACCGAGCGAAACTGGAGCATGGTCGAAAGGTTGGAGGCGTTCGCTCGGCAAAGAGAGCACACCCTGCTCGAGCTGGCCTTCAGTTGGTTGGCGGCGGAACCGGCGGTCTCAAGCGTGATTGCCGGGGCGACCAAACCCGAGCAGCTCGAGCAAAACGCGGCTGCAGTGAACTGGAAACTCACCCCCGAAGAGGTCGCGGAGGTGGACTGGATTACCACGGTAGCCTGAGATATCCCGTCCCACGCACCAAAATTGTCGGACCCGTAAACTCCGCGTAGAACACAAAAATGTAGGGGTTTGCCGCTACAAACCCCTACTATAGACGTACCGCTTTAGCGGGTCTTCTCGAGCTGGGCGCTCTTATGGTTGATCTGCTCGAGCAATCCGTTCCAGGACTTTACGAAAGCCTCCGCCCCTTCCTTCTGGAGTTGCAAGGCCAGCGCATTGATGTCAATGCCTGCCTCGGCGAACTGCTTCAGCACGCTCTCGGCATCCCCGCCGCCTGGGTTCATCACCCCTTCGATCTTGCCGTGGTCGGCGAAGGCCAATAAGGTTGCCTCAGGCATAGTGTTTACCGTGTTCGGCGCGGCCAGTGCGCCTATATACAGCACATCGGAAGCTTTAGGGTCCTTGGTCCCGGTGCTGGCCCACAGCAGGCGCTGGGGCTTGGCGCCTGCCGCTGCAAGCTTGGCCCAGCGCTCCGAGGCCAGCAGGTTCAAATAGGCCTTGTAGGTGCGCCCCATGACCGCGATGCCAAGACGGTTGTGCAACTCAGCAGGTACTTTGTCCGCTACCGCGCGGTCCCAGCGGCTCACGAACACCGAGGCCACCGAGGCCACGTCGGGCTTGAGGCCGGCGGCCACGCGGCGCTCCAGACCCCGCATGTAGGCTTCGGCGGCGGCCAGGTATTGCTCCTTAGAAAACAGCAGGGTCACGTTGATGGGTACGCCCTGGAAGATGCTCTCCTCGATGGCGGGCAGGCCCTCGGGGGTTCCCGGAATCTTGATAAACAGGTTGGGTTTGCCAGCTTTGGCGTGGAGCGTCTTGGCCTGAAGGGTGGTGCTCGCGGTGTCATAGGCGAAGAGCGGGGAGACCTCGAGCGAGACGAAGCCGTCCACCCCCTCTGTAGCGTCGTAGACGGGCCGGAACAGGTCGGCGGCGCGGCGCAGGTCTTCCAGCGCCACCTCGAAGAACAGCTCATCCCCCCTAAGCCCCGCCTCGGTCTTCTGGCGGATGCTGGCGTCATAGTCGCCGCTTCCCTTGATGGCGCTCTCGAAGATGGTGGGGTTGGAGGTGAGGCCCGTTACCGACAGCTCGTCTGTATAGCGCTTGAGCGTGCCAGAGTCGAGCAGGGCGCGGGTGATGTTATCGAGCCAGAGGCTCTGGCCCAGGTCGTGCAACTGCTGTGTGGGTTTCATCGTTCCTCCCTCGGCCGACGGATGTCGCCCAAATACTGTACCAAACAGCTTAAGCCCGCTGGGTGAGGGTAATTGTGCTTGAGAGCTTAGCCCTTCTGGACGGGGTTGCCCAAGGTTTCTAAGTCCATCTCGAGCAGGGCGCCGATGTGCTCCACGCTCACGTCGGCCTGGGGATACCCGGCTATAGCTCCGGTGTCGAGCGCGTAATGCCCCTGACGCGGCCAGACCGTGGTCAGCCGGTCCCCCCAGATGGCCTTTACTGCGGTGAGAATCCGCAGTTTGTCGTCTATCAGCACGTAGCGCTCCGCGGGGTAGCGCCGCTCCACATCGTCCAGCTCCTGCTCCTTGTGGATGTATACCAGCGCGTGGCCGCCCACCGCCGAGAGCAGCCCCGAGCGCTCGATTTTGTGTGGCTGGAACACCACGTCGCCGTCGGAAAGGATCACGCACGGCCCGTGCTGGCGTAGGCGGTGGATGGTCTCTAAGGCCCCCGGATACAGCCGCTCTTTGAAGGGATAGTCAATTAAGAACGAGGACATCCGCAGCAGGTGCGGGTGGTGCGGGAACTTTAGACGGTAGCGCTGCAAAGCGCCCAGATAGTCGGCATAGCCCATCCCGCGGCGCAGCTCCTCGAAGATCGCCCAGTACTCTTCGCTACGCTCCGCGCCAAACTCTTGGCTCAGGTGGGCGCGCAGGTCGTGTTCTACACGGTCGTTGTCCAAGAGGGTGTTGTCCACATCCAGCAGGAATACCGTGCGGTAGGGGGTGTTCACAAAGCTGCTCCTCACCGCCCACTATAGCCTCTATCCCGCAAAAAGAAGATCAGCGCAGTTCTGCCCTTGCCGAAAATGATAGCCTGTCTTCTGTGGTTGATTGGACCGGTGCAAACGACCCCTGGCTGTTCGGCTGGGACCCCACCCCTGGCATCGTGAGCGTTTGGGCCGACCGCGAGGGCAAAGCCTTGGTGTGGCGGCGGGTGGACGGGAAGACGGTCTGCGAGGAGGCCCGGTTTCGGCCCTGGCTTTACGCGGCGCACCTTCAGGACTTGGTTGGGGTCGGCGATAACCTGCGTCAGGACGATGAATCTGTACCGTTTAGCTTTTCCGAGCTGGACGGGCCGGAGAACGCTTTGCGTTATCTGGTTCGGGCCAGGGATGGGCGGGCCCTCGAGGACGTTCTGGTGGCCTCGGCTTCTGCACGGCTGGGCAAGAAAATACCCAACGTCAACGCCCTCGACGACTACTATCAGGTCGGGCCGGTGGAGCAATACTTGATGTTTACGGGCCGGACTTACTTCCGCGACCTGCCCTTTGCCAGCCTACGCCGCCTCCAGTTCGACTTGGAGACCACCTCGCTTAAACCCAGCGACGGGCGCATCTTCATGGTGGCGGTGCGCGATTCCGAGGGTTTGGAAACGGCCCTCGAGGCCCCGCGCCTTGAGGACGAGCCCCGGCTCATCCGCGAGCTCTGCGCCCTCATCCGCGAGCGCGACCCCGACGTGATCGAGAACCACAACCTGATAGGCTTCGACCTGCCCTTTCTCGAAGGCCGCGCTAAAGCTCTCGGGTTGCGTTTAGAACTAGGCCGCGCGCCCGGCCCCACCGGCTTGGTGCGCAAGGGCGAGGGCCAGGATGCTCGCTATAGCGTCGCCGGGCGCGAGATGTTGGACACGCTGGACGCCACCTGGCGGGTGGATTTTGTAGTGCGGGCCCTCCCCAGTCACAGCCTCAAGGACGTGGCCCGGTTTTTCGGGCTGGCCGCCGAAGACCGGGTGTATCTGGAAGGGGCCACCATCTACTCGACCTATCAGCAAGACCCGGGCCGGGTGCGCCGCTACGCCCTTCAGGACGTGGGCGAGGTGGACGCCATCGCCCGGCGGCTGCACACCTCGACCTTCGCCCTCACCCGGATGGCCCCGCGTCGCTACGAGCGGGTAGCCTACGCGGGGACCGCGACAGGGATTCTCGAGCCCATGCTGGTACGGGCCTATTACCAGGCGGGGGCCGCGCTGCCTCGCAGCGGCGAGACCCCCTCTTCCGAACCCCACGCGGGCGGGGGCCTAAGTCTGTTTGCCACCGGGATCGCCGAGCGGGTGGTAAAGGCCGATATCGCCAGCCTCTACCCGTCCTTGATCCGGCTCTACCGCATTGGGCCAGAGTGCGACTACCTGGGGGCTTTCGTGCATCTCGTGGACCGCTTAACTGCGCTGCGGCTGGAGCACAAGGCGGCGGCGCGGGGCGCGGAGAAGGGTTCGCTCGAGCAAGGCGAGCACGAGGCCACCCAAGCCGCTATGAAGCTCGTCATCAACGCCGCCTATGGCTACTTGGGTGCGGGCCGGATGGCCTGGTTTGCCGACCGCGAGGCCGCCGACGAGATCACCCGGCGGGGGCGGGAAATCCTGGCCCAGGTCTGCGAGGAGCTGCGTTCGCGTGGTGTCACCCTGATCGAAGCCGACACCGATGGGGTGTATTTTAGTGTCCCCGAGGGCTGGGATGAGGCCAGGGAGCGGGCGCTCGTCGCCGAGGTCGCGGCTACGCTGCCCGGCGGGTTGCGGCTGGAGTTTGATGGGCGCTACCGGGCGATGTTCAGCCACGAGGTCAAGAACTACGCCCTGCTGGGCTATGATGGCAAACTGACTGTCCGGGGCGGGGCGCTCAAGTCCAGCCGTAGTGAGCCCTTTGCCGAGCGCTGGCTGCAAGGGGCACTCCGGTGCTTGCTCGAGGGCGACATCCCTGGGCTGCGCCAGGGGTTTCTCGAGACTTTGGGCAAGCTGCAAAGGCATGAGTTTTCCCTGGCCGAGGTCGCTTCCAGGGCCAGGCTGAGCAAAACTCCTGAGCAGTACGGTGAAGCCAACCGCAGCGAGGCCGTCTACGAGGCCATGCTGGCCTCGGGGCGCAAGCAGTGGTCGAAAGGCGAGAAGGTGCGCATTTACAAGACCAAGGCAGGTTGGCGTGTTCTGGATGAAGAAAAGGGTGTGTCCGATACCGACTATGATGCGGCGCACTACATCAGGGTGTTACGCGATTCCTACGCCGAGCGCTTGCGCAAGGCCTTCGAGGAGCACGATTTTGAAACCCTGTTCCGGCTCGAGGAGCAGCCCGGTTTATTCGATATCCCAGTCGAGAGTATTCGCCCGAAGCGAGTCGAAGGGTAGCTAGCGATGAGCGCGCGCGGGTGGCGAGTTCCCACACGATCTCCTCGGGGCTTACGGCATCGAAGTTTGCTTCGGCGAGGTCTGAGAACTGCCGCAAGCGGCGAGCATCAGGACTAGCACGGCGCTGATGAGGGTTGAGGTTTTGAAGACCGGGATTTCAACATGGTTTCGCACAGCTTTTTAGCGTCCCGGTGCGAGAAACGCCGGGTCAAGGAGGGCCTGGGTTTTAGGGTTTAGGCTTGGGGAAGCTCGTCTTTGAGTTCCCAGCGCATGCCGAAGCGGCGCAAGTCTTTTTCTTTACTAAAGCTCTCGTCGTAGACCCTCAGCGAACTCTCGCTGAAGATTTCCCTGAGCCAGCGCTCCGCGAGCACGATCAGCGCCAGAGGAACCACAAGAACGAGCATCAGTTCCCACATAAATCCTCCGGTCTAGGCTGTGCAGCGGCTTTCCGCCATATCCGGGACGGGTTTTCTCTCATCTATGAGGCCTTCGAGCCAGGCCAAACGGGGGCCTCGAGGCTCATTTGCTAAGCGGGCCATTTATCTAGCCTCGGGCGTGGAGGCTGCCGCTGCGGTGGTGATCACCCTGGCGACGCTGGAAGCGGTCCTGGGGGCGCTGTGGCTCTACTTTGCCCGGCCCCCCAGCCCGAAGACCGTAGAATCTCGCTGCGCCTGCGGTTGGGACGCTGGCTGGCCTTGGCCTTAGAGTTCCTGCTGGCCGCCGTTATCCTGCGCACCGCCATTGCCCCTACCTGGGACGACATCGGCAAGCTGGCGGCCATCGCCGCGCTACGCACTGCGCTCAACTATTTCCTGGCGCAGGAGGTGCGCAACGAGGCCCATACCACGTCCGAGCGCAAACAGGTCCACAGGAAATGTGGTGGGCGCTGAGGGACTTGAACCCCCGACTTTATCCTTGTAAGGGATACACTCTACCAACTGAGTTAAGCGCCCGTGGTGACCCCAAGGGGATTTGAACCCCTGTCGCCGCCGTGAGAGGGCGGTGTCCTAGGCCACTAGACGATGGGGCCACGGTTCGCGCTGGGAGAAGCGCGCGGAGTGGGGTTGGGCCCACAGCCGAATGTTGAGTCTAGCACAAGCTCTGGGGTTCGTAAATAGCTCACCTGAAAGCAACCTCCCGATTAACAGAGGTCAGCTATGCGGTGAAGGCCCCTATGCCTTTAGCAACCTCCGCGCACGAAGAGCATCGGGTAAGACCTGCGTAGATGAACCTTCAGGATCATCGGTAATGTCGGGGGCGACTTTACAAAGAACCCGGAGATTTTCTCCGGGTTCTAAAATGGTGGGCCGCACAGGACTTGAACCTGTGACCAACCGATTAAAAGTCGGTTGCTCTACCAACTGAGCTAGCGGCCCCAATCTTTTCTGCCTGAAAAGCAGACAGCAATCGCGATTATAGGCAACTCGGGGTGCTCTGTCTAGGGCTGGGGCAACAAAAAGGGCGGGAATTCCCGCCCTTTTTGCGCAAGTACCGGCTACCAGATATAGAAGATGCACACGATGAACAGCCACACTGCGTCCACCAAGTGCCAGTACATGCTCGAGCCCTCCAAAGTTCCCTGCTCGTGGTGGTTGATCTTGCCAGCCAGTCCTTGGGCGTAGGCCAGCGCCAGCCCGGTCCCGCCGATCACCACGTGCGCCCCGTGCAGACCTACGATCAGCAGGAAGGCGTTGGCCCAGAGCTGCTGTTTGTAGTCCACGTGGTGTAAGAAGGTGGCGAACTCATAAATCTGGAAAAGGAAAAACACCCCGCCCAGGATGATGCTGATCAGCAGGCCCAGCCGGAAGGGCGAGAACTTGTTGGTGCGCAGGTCGTGGTGGGCATAGTGGACGGTGAAGGAACTGCTCACCAGGAAGAAGGTGTTGAGCAGCGCCAGCCACAGGGCAGGACGTTCCTCAGGTGGTACAGCGTTCCCGGTCAGGCGCAAGTAGAGATAGCCCGCGATCAGGATGCCAAAGAGCGCGATCTCCGAGACGATGAACCAGGCCATCCCGACCCAGGCGTTGGATTTGCCGGTCACGGTGTGGTGCTGCACCGGAACGTCGTACTCGGGGCGCAAGGCCCAGCGGAACAGGCTGTAGATGAAGGTCAGGATGCCCACCACCAGCCAGCCGTTGAGGAAGCCGCCTGAGGTCCAGGGAAGGGCCAGTCCGATCCCCGTGATCAGCATTCCGACTGCAGTCATGAAGGGCCAGATCGTGGGGGCAGGCAGGTGGATGGTCGAGGGGTCTACCGGGGTCGGCTTTAGGCCCTCTTTTTGCCAGTCGTACAGCGGGCGCTCGGACTTGAAGACGGTGGGGAAGCTGAGGGCGAAGTTGTAGGCGGGCGGGGGGGAGCTTGTGGCCCACTCAAGCGTATACCCGCCCCAGGGGTTATCCGGGGCCTTGACGTTCTGGCGGAAGCTTTGGACAACCGCGATTAGCCAGGCGATCCCACCCAGGGCCAGGATGAAAGCCCCCACCGTCGAGGCGAAGTTGAGCGAGTTCCACAGATAAAGCCCGTCGGGGTAGGTGTAGTAGCGCCGGGGCATCCCCAAGAAGCCCAGCACGTATTGCGGCATGAAGGTCACAAGGTAACCCACCAGGAACAGCCAGAAGTGGATCTTCCCCCAACGCTCAGGGTACATCCGCCCGGTGATCTTGGGCCACCAGTAGTAGAGTCCGGCGAAGGCCAGGAAGCCCGAGCCCGCCATCAGCACGTTGTGGAAGTGGGCCACCACGAAATAGCTGTCCTGCACCTGGTAATCAAAGGGAACCACCGCCAGCATCACCCCGGTGATGCCGCCGAGCAGGAAGTTGAACATGAATCCCATGACGAAGAGCAGGGGGGTCTTGAAGTCGAGCTGCCCGCCCCATAGGGTTCCCAGCAGGTTGAAGATCTTGACCCCGGTGGGTACCGCCACCAGCGCCGTAAAGAACACGAAGACGAGCTGGAACAACAAGCTCTCACCCACCGTGAACATGTGGTGCGCCCAGACCAAGAACCCCACCACCGCGATCCCTACCAGCGCAAAGACCATAAAGCGGTAGCCAAAGACCGGTTTGCGCGAGAAGGTCGAGGCGATCTCCGCGGCGATCCCTAGATAGGGCAGCAGCATGATGTATACCGCCGGGTGCGAGTAGAACCAGAAGAACTGCTGGTAGAGCACTGGGTCTCCGCCGATCCCCGCGTTGAAGAGCGTCAGATCGAGTTTACGGCTCAGGAGAACGGTGAGGCTGGCGGCGGTAATCCCAGCCAGGGCAAACAGCGAGAGCATCGAGGTGGCGAAGATACTCCAGACAAAGATTGGCATCTTCCATAGTCCCATCCCCTTAGTCCGCAGGTTATAGACGGTGGCAGCGAAGTTAGCTGATCCTAGCAGGGAAGAAAGCCCAACCAACAACACCCCGACCATAAAGAAATCGGTGCCAGGGCCTTGCACTTTAGAAAAAGGGTAATAGAAAGTCCATCCCACATCGGGTGCACCACCAAAGAACAGCGAGGCATAGATGATCAGCATGGAGAATACGAACAGCCAGGCTGCAAAGGCGTTGATCCGGGGCAGAGCCACGTCGCGCTCGCCCAGCATCAGCGGCACGATGAAGTTGCCAAGCCCAGAGAGCCCGGCGGGGATGATGAAGTAGAACAGCATGCTGGCCCCGTGCAAGGTCAGCATTCGGTTATAGGCGTCACCGATCAAAAAGGTCTGCTCGGGGGCGTGGAGCTGCCAGCGGATTGCCACGGCCATCAGCCCCGCCAGGCCGAACACCATGAAGGAAGTGACGAGGTAGATCATCCCGACCTTTTTATGGTCGCTGGTGGTCATCAGGTCCCAGATTTGTGCGCCGAGACCAGGGCGGGCGGGTTGGTTAGGTGCGGTTATAGCCATCTTTGGGGTACCTCCAAACTCAGTAGCGCTGGTCTTCGGGGAAGTTGAAATCCACCCCGGCCACCTTGTGGCTCAGCAGATAGGTGCCGAGGGCTTTCACGTCGGCGTCGGAGAGCTGCGGGAAAGCGGGCATCTGCGAGCCGGGCTTCATGCCGGGGGAGTTCTTGATCCAGGGCTCCAAGTATTGTGGCGTGTTGGGCCACATTCCCGAGCCCACCGTGGTGCGGTTGCCAAAGAAGGTCAGGTCGGGGTAGCGCAGGTTCTGCGGTGAAACCCCCGCGATGTGGTGACAACCGGCGCAGTTGGCCTTGAACAGGGTCTCGCCTCTCGCCAAGTTGGGGTCGGCGGGGGGCGCTGCTTTGTAGGCCTTGGCCCCGGTGATGAAGCGGTCAAACTCCTCCTGAGGCACCACCTTGACCCGGAAGCGCATGTTGGCGTGGCTGGCCCCGCACAGTTCCACACACTGTCCGTAGTAGTCGCCCACCTTCTCGGGGGTCACGATGATGCGGTTGGTGATGCCGGGGATGGCGTCTTGGGTGCCTACCAGACTGGTGATGCGGTAGGAGTGGATCACGTCACCACCCGTCACCTTGAGCACCAGCGGCTTGCCCACCGGAACGACCAGCTCGCTGGAGTTGCGCACCCCCTGCTCGGGGTAGTTATAGTCCCACCAGTAGCGCCAACCCTTGACCTCCACGGTCATGGCCCCGGCGGGGAGCCGGTCCAGCTTGAACATGCTCTGGGCGGTGAGGCCAAAGATGATGAAGACGATCAGGGTGGGGATGATGGTCCAAAGCACCTCGAGGCGGTCGTTGCCGTGGAACTGTACGGGCTCGCGGGTTTCCCGCCCGGTGCGGCGGAACTTGAGCGTCACATACACCATCGCCCCAGTTACCACCACAAAGACCACCGCAGCAAACCCCAACACCCAGCGCAACAGCTGACCCACTTCTCGGTTGTAGGAGGTGGTGGGGTTGAGGATGTCTAGGCTGTGGTTCCCGGCTTGGCCGGGGCTAGCGGCCAGGGCCAAGCCCAACAGCAGCGCGATTACAAGTCCGATACTTCGTTGCAGCATTTTCCTGTAGCCTCCTAACTCCAAGTTCTATTATGCCTTTTCCCCTGTGTGTGGTGTGCTGTCGCTAATACTTTTGTCCACCCGAAAACGTTCTAGCTCACATCCAGGTAGCCCGGTCCACTGCCATCGCAATGAACAGCAGGGCCAGATAGAGCATCGAGTATTTGTACAGCGAGACCGCTACCGGCCGCTCCTGACTCTTGCAGAGCTGAAGGCTGCGCAGGAGCATCAGGGCGTTGAGCAAGACCGCGCAGACCAGATAGAACACCCGCAACTCGCCCATCAGCACTGGGACCAGCGAAACCACCATGGTCAGAATTGCGTAAAGCCCGATCTGATAAGCCGTCTCCTGGTTGCCGCGTACCACCGGCAGCATCGGAACGCCCACCGCCGCGTAGTCGTCCTTGATCATGATCGCCAAGGCCCAGAAGTGCACCGGGGTCCAGAAGAAGATGATCAAGAATAAGTACCAGCCGAAGAGGCTCACATCCCCGGTGACGGCGGCCCAGCCCACCAGGGGCGGAAAAGCCCCGGCGGCCCCGCCGATCACGATGTTGCTCCAGTAGCGCCGTTTCATATAGAGGGTGTAGACCACCACGTACCAGCCCAGCCCGGCCATCGCCAGGAGGGCCGTCGCCAGATTTGCGCCCAGGCACAGCAGCAGGAAGGAGCCGATCATCAGGGCCCCGGCAAAGAGCAGCGCGTCCAGGGTACTGACCTTTGCGGTGACGGTGGGGCGCTTGGCGGTGCGCCGCATCCGGGCGTCTATGTCGCGGTCTATCACCATGTTGAACACGTTGGCCGAGCCCGCCGCCATGTAGCCGCCGATGAAGGTGACCGCGAACAGCCCCAAACCTGGCCAGCCCCCCGCCGCGACGAACATAGTGGTGAGGGTGGTGAAGAGCAGCAGGCTGATCACCCTGGGCTTGGTCATCCAAAAGTAATCGCGCCAGGTCGCGGTTTGGGTGGGGGTTAGGGGTGATGTCATGGTGGGGTGCCTCCGGGGGGGTGGTCGAATAGCATCATAAGCCAGTTAATCCAAGCTGGGAGCATACCACGGCTTTTATGTGGCCTTCCCGGCGGGCACCGCCCGGACCTCCTGTGTCCGCCAGGCCACCAGCGCCGAAGCGCAGAGCAAAACCCAGGTGATCCACACCAGGTCTGAGAGCAGCAGGTGGGAGAGCTGGGTCCATAGCGGCACCGCTAGCTGAACGTTGACAAAACCCATCAGAAGCTGAGCCACGAATACTACCCCGACCAGCCGGGCGAACCGCCGGACGTCGGAGTCCGGTCTGTTGGCGGCGATGAATGCCGCAGCCAGCACGGTGTAAAGACTCACCGCGATGGCGATGAAGGGGTGATAGATGCGCAGCCGCACCAGAAAGTGCTCGCTGCCGCTGAGTGCTCGGCTCACCGCTTCGGCGGTGTTATGCACCGGGAATAGGGTGTCGCCGAGGGAGGTGATGGCTCCCGAGATGCAGACGAATACGATACCCGCCACCCCCAAGCCCAAGGCCCAGCCCACGGCGCCCTGACCTCCGAACACCGGTTTTTGCGGGCGTACCGACCACCAGGCGGTGAGGGTGACCGAGGCCACCAGCAGCAGGGTGTTGACGAAGTGCAGGGGGGCGACCACCGCCCTAGCGACGCTGGCATCGTGGGCCACCAGCCGGAACAGTACCAGCCCTGCGCCCAGCAAGCTCTCGAGGAGAATGAAGAATACCGCTAACCCGGCACCCAGTCGGACCAGATGGCCCTTGGGAAAGGCCCGCCGCGACCACACCACCAAGCCCAGCACCAGCAGCAGCGAAACCCCGCTGGTGACGCGGTGGAAGAACTCGATGAACTGGGCCAGCCCCGAGCCCTTGGGGATCAGTGCTCCTTCGCAGGTGGGCCAGTGGGCCCCGCAACCGTCCCCCGAGCCGGTGGCCTGCACCACGTCACCCCAAAGGATCACGGCCAAGGTGAAGGCCAGGGTTACCCAAGCGAAAATGGGGAAGCGGGAAAGATTTTTCGATACGCTCAGAGGGCGTGTATTCATAGTAAGAATCCCCCTGCGGGGCGACAAGTTGTATTGTGCCACTTCGCTGCGGCAGGCTCCTTAGGACATTTGTCCCAAGCCCCTACCAAACGTGCTCTCACCTTCACCGCCCACGTTCCTTGGGGTCGGCGATCAGATAGCCGCCCCGCACGGTGGCCCCGATCACCAGCCCGGCAGCGACCAGAACGATGTTCTTAATGATGTACTGGCCCTCGAGGGTGGGCGCGTAGGGGACGCGGGTGAACACCTCGCCGGGGAACAAGAACAATGGGGTGAGGGTGCCGAGCATTTGTAAGAACAACAGTAGCAGCGTGGCCCGCATAACCCAGCCTTCCCGCCCGCCCAAGATCAGCCCCAGCCCGATCAGGCTCTCCCAGCCCGCCAGCAGCGGCAGGCTCAGCGCGGGTTTGACCAAGCCGAAGCTCAGCACCTCGATGGTGCGTGTTGCCAGCTCCTGGGCCGGGGATAAACCAGGGAAGAACTTGAGAAAACCGAACCAGAAAAACACGATGCCTAGGCAAACCCGCAAAATCAGCAGGCTATTGTGGGCCATCCAGCGGGTGATGCGGCGGTCCAGGCGGTCGAGTTGGGGGGTCATCATGCGCTCCATAGATCCAGTATGGGACAAGTATGGGACAGGGTAAAGTAGAAAAGTCCCTTCCAGTGTCGCAGCTCACGGTGTAAGAGGTGTTAGCCGGTTCGCACTGATGGTGACCAAGGGCCCTGCATAGGTCACTCGGTCCATTCCCTTGCGGGTTTGGTAGGGGCACAGTGAAGCCGCCCTGCGGCCCGGCTCGTATCGCCATTGGCGACTGCTACATCGCGGCTAGAGCTGCGCCGGTACTCAGGGCCCCGCGTACCTACGCGCGTCGGTCGTCAACGCTGCGGGGACTGGGGCGGCAGAAATCCCCCCGTCAATCAAGGTCTATGGTTGAAGCACGCAACCTCGGATGCCCCTTAGCAAGGGGGGCAAAGCTTTTCTTTTATCTCGAGCGCTACCTATCCACTAAGCGGCGAGCTTGCGGGCAATATCCTCTAAGCTCCCTAGCACGGCCTTGTGGTCGCCGGAGCGCTGTCCTACATGGATGATGCATAAGGCCCTTCCCGGCGAGACATAGAGCAGGTGGTGCTGTTCGCCGAGGGTTAGGCTCAGCTCGCGCAGGGTGGCGCTATTAGATAGCACTCCCAGCCTACGGGCGTTGTTGACCATATCCATGTAAAGCTGCAGGTGGGCGCTGCTAAAGCAGTAGGCTTTCTCCGAGCAAGCCAGCATTTTGCCGGTGCTGTACTCCAGGATCATCAGTGCGTGGCTCTCCGGGCGCTTGAGCAGGGCGGCAATCATCTCCTTGGGCCCCAGTTCGGGTTGGGGAGAGACCGCTTGGGCCGGGCCGCCCTTGGCCTCGTCCTTGAGGCGCATGGCTTCCATCAGCAGGTTTTGCAGGGTCATCTGGGCGGAGTGCATCTCACTCGAAAGCGGCAGCACCATCACCATGTCGGCCTCGATCCACTGCGCGATCAGCAGGAAGGCGGCGTCCCCGGTGATCCCCCCTAGCTCGGCATGGATCAGCTTGCCGCCCTTGAGGTGGATGCGCCCGCCTTGACCGGCCTTGCGCACTTCCAGGGTGCAGCTTTTCTGGTCATCCGAAAACATCTGGAACACTGTGGGCAGGTTGGCCTTGGTCAGCATGGCCTCGAGCGTCGGTGAGACCACGAAAGAGTCCTGCATGTCCATCCCCCCAAGGTAGCGCAAGGGAGGGGAGGGTATAAGCGGATTATGAACCGGGGAGCGTTACGTCAGTTGTCAAAATGCCAGACCCGAGCCGCGAAACGCCTGGAACTATCGCTCTATAAATGTATTGATTAGCGACTGTTTACACACCAAATGAGTTTTCAGAAAACCTCGATCTCCCCGCCCTTGGCCTCGAAACCGATCTTTTTGTGGGTCGCGTCGCAGAAGGGCTTCCTTTCGGAGTGCCCGCAGCGGCACAGCGCCAGCTTAGGGCGCTCGAGGGTGCGCTCCTCGCCGTTCAGGCGGAACTTAGCCCCGGCGGGCAGGTCTATGGCAACCGGGCCGTTTTCGCGCAGGCGAATCTTCATGGAAATACTGTCGAGGGTCTAGGGTCTAGCGTCAAGGGTGGTCGAGCAATGAGCAACCAGCGATGAGCCATGAGCCAAAATCCAATTCCTGTCTGGGACGGTAAAATCGCATCTCACGAGTCTTCGTCTCATACACATTCTGGGTTTTTGCTCTCGACTCTCGACCCACCGCTGCCGGGCCGTATGTCCCCCGGCGTGAGGCGCACAATGGTCTAGGGGGAGCCGCTACACCCAGTGCTGATTAGGAGGAGAAGTGCCTATAGTTGTAAAGTATCGTATGGCAGCCGTAAATCCTGGGAAACTCGAATTCCCGCCTTACGTCCGAAGCCCTCGAGTCAAAGAGTGGGTCTCCGAGATGGTGGCCCTGTGCAAACCCGACGCGGTGCACTGGTGCGACGGCTCCGACGCCGAGTATCAGGCCTTATGTGAGGAACTGGTCGAGGCCGGGACCTTCATCCGCCTCAACCCCGAGCTGCGCCCCAACAGCTTTTTAGCCCGCTCCGACCCTTCGGATGTGGCCCGCGTCGAGGATCGCACCTTCATCTGCTCGATCAACAAGGACGACGCCGGGCCGACCAACAACTGGGTCAACCCCAAGGAGATGCACGAGACCCTGGGCCGGCTTTTTGACGGCTGTATGCGGGGCCGCACCATGTACATCGTGCCCTTTAGCATGGGGCCGCTGGGCTCACCCATCAGCTACATCGGCATCGAGATCACCGACTCGGCCTATGTGGTGGTCAACATGAAGATCATGACCCGCATGGGGAAAGCCGTCTACGACGTGCTGGGTGAGAGCAGCGAGTTCGTACCGTGTATGCACACCGTAGGGATGCCCTTAGAGTCCGGCCAGAAGGATGTCCCCTGGCCCTGCAACCCCGACCTCAAGTACATCGTCCACTTCCCCGAAGAGCGCAGCATCTGGAGCTACGGCTCAGGCTACGGTGGGAACGCCCTCCTGGGCAAGAAGTGCTTTGCCCTGCGCATTGCCAGCGTGCTCGCGCGCGACGAGGGCTGGCTAGCCGAGCACATGTTGATCTTGGGGGTCGAAGACCCCAAGGGCCAGAAAACCTACGTGGCCGCTGCCTTCCCCTCAGCCTGCGGCAAGACCAACTTCGCCATGCTGATCCCGCCCAGGCCCTTCCAGGAGGAGGGCTGGAAGGTTACTACCGTGGGCGATGACATCGCCTGGATCAAGCCCGGCAAGGACGGTAGGCTCTACGCCATCAACCCGGAGGCTGGGTACTTCGGGGTGGCCCCGGGCACCTCCAACAAGACCAACCCCAACGCTATGGCCTCGATGCGGGCCAACACCATCTTCACCAACGTGGCCCTGACCCCCGAGGGTGACGTGTGGTGGGAGGGCATGGACGGGCCTCCGCCCACCAAGGCGATTGACTGGCAGGGCAAGGAGTGGACTCCCGACTCTGGACGCAAGGCCGCCCACCCCAACTCGCGCTTCACCGCACCCGCTTCGCAGAACCCAGCTATAGACCCGGAGTGGGAGAACCCTAACGGTGTGCCGATCAAGGCCTTGATCTTCGGTGGCCGGCGGGCCACGGTGGTCCCGCTGGTCTACCAGAGCTTTAACTGGACCTTCGGGGTGTATTTAGGGGCCACCATGGGCTCGGAGACCACCGCTGCGGCCGCCGGAGCCATTGGGGAGGTGCGCCGCGACCCCTTCGCCATGTTGCCCTTTGTCGGCTACCACATGGCGAGTTACTTCAACCACTGGCTGGACATGGGGCGGCGGGTGGTAGACCCACCCCGCATCTTCAGCGTGAACTGGTTCCGCAAGGATAAGAATGGCAACTTCGCCTGGCCCGGCTTCGGCGAGAACATGCGCGTCCTGAAGTGGATCGTGGACCGGGCCAATGGGAAGGGCTACGCCACCGAGTCGCCCCTGGGCTATGTACCCCACTATGAGAGCCTCGACTGGCGGGGCCTCGAGTTCAGCCGCGAGCAGTTCCAGGAGCTCATGGCGATAGACCGCGACCTCTGGCTGCAAGAAATCCTGAGCCACGAAGCCCTCTTCATCAAGCTCTACGACCGGATGCCCAAGGAGTTTTTGGCGATGCGCGAGCTGCTCATCTCCAACCTCTGGCGCTCGCCCGAGCACTGGGACGTGGGGGCCGCCGCTCCCAGCAACTCGTAGCCCTTGCCCCTTCAAAAAGCCCCTCTCCGCGCAGGGGAGGGGCTTTTCTCCAGCACTGCGGTTTTAGTCGCGGCTCTCGGCCTTCTGCTGGCGGTACTCAGCGATGTGCTCGTAGACGTGCTCGGGAAACTCTAAGTCACGGTAGACATTGCCCGCGTCGGGGTTTTCAGGGTTGGGGACGATAGGGAAGTCCTGCTTGGCCTGATACTCGAGTATCTTCTCGTATCTTCTCGCGCCGGGGCGGGCTATAGTCGCGCTCCTGCACTTCTTGCACCAGCGCTTTGGCTTGGGCCTCGCCGAAATCCTTGTCGTGGGCGAGTGTTTTCACCAACTCGCTCTCGCTGATAAGGTGCCGCCCGACGATGGCGAACACCAGCCTCCCATAGTGCCCGATGTCCTAGCCCTTCTCGAGCGCCCCCAACAGGTGCCCCATCATCTCGTTCTTACGCAAATCTTCCTTTGGCATAACTGCTCCTTTACGCTCACGGCGTAATGGCGCAACCTGACTCTCCCCTGAGGCGATTGGCTCGGGGCCGTATGTATGCTTTTAGAGTGAGCCGCGCCGAGTTCAAGTTTTTCCACCGCCTGCGGGTGCGCTGGGCCGAGACCGACCTGCAAGGCATCGTGTTCAACGGGCACTACCTGACCTACGCCGATGTCGCCATCACCGAGTACTGGCGGGCGATTGGCTTCCCCTACCCGAGTTCGATTGAACGCTTGGGTGTAGATTGGCTGGTGGTGAAGGCGACCTTGGAGTACCGCGCCCCCGCCCGCTACGACGACGAAATAGACGTTGGGGTGCGGGTGGGGCGGATTGGGAATAGCAGTGTGCAGTTTTTGCTCGAGATGCGTTGTGGGGAACACCGCCTGATAAACGGGGAAATCATCTACGTGACGGTGAACCCGCAGACCCACGAGCCGTTGCGGGTTCCTGATGCGCTACGGGAAGCGATTGACGACCTAGAAAAAACTACTCAACCCCCTCAGATTTGAGTTCCTGAGCCAGTTTCTCGTACCCCTTCCGCCCCATCAAGGCGTAGGTGTACTCCTTGCCCAGCTCCACCCCCGGCTGGTCGAAGGCGTTGACGTTCCACAGCTCGCCCAGAAATGCCGTCTGCCACATCAGGTGTTGCAGCAGCCAGCCCAGGTTGTGGGCGTCCAGGCGCTCCAAGGTGATGGTGTAGTTGGGCTGCCCGGCCTTGGCGAGCGCGTGGGCGGTGGCCTTGGCCTCGGCGGTGAGCAGCTCGAAGAAGTTGCGCCCAAAGAGATAGTCGAGGCTCTCTAAGCCCTTCACGGCGGGAATCTCTAAGTCTTCACTAGGGTTTTCCAGGCGCACCATCGTCACCAGCTTGTCGTGCGGTCCCTCGCGGAAAAGCTGCACCTGCGCGTGCTGGTCGGTGGTTCCTACGGCCCGAACTGCCGTCGTGCCCACCCGCACGTCGTTGCCCCCCTTATCCTTCATCTTGCCCAAAGACTCGTCGTGGAGCTGGACGAACCAGTCGGGCAGGTAGCGCAGCCGGGTCGAGTAGGGCATAAAGACGTTGATGTTCATGCCTTTTTTGGAGAGCAGGTCGTTGATAAGGGCGGTCTGGGCGGGCAGATTCTGCGCGGCGGGCGCTTTGGCCGTTTCGTTAGCCTTTCGCGCTCCGGCCATCAGGTTTTCCAGGTCCACCTCGGCGAAAGCTAAAGGCAGCGTCCCTACCGGGCAGGTCACACTGTAGCGCCCGCCGACGGCGGGGGGAACGTCGAAGGCGGCGAGGTTTTCGGCTTGGGCGTAGGGGCGGAGGATGCCCCTGGCAGGCTCAGTGGTGACGGCGACGTGTTGGTTCCAATCCGCGCCAAGGTGGTCCTCGAGCCACTTTCTAAACACCAAAAAGGCCGCCATGGTCTCGGCGGTGCTCCCCGACTTGGAAATCACGTTGACCAGCGTGCCCTTGGGGTCGAGCGTTTGTAAGAGGGACTGAATCGGCTCGGGCTCCACGTTGTCCACGATGTGAAACCGCACCGGTCCCTTGCCGAGTGCGGCCTGGACGCACTGGGTCCCCAAAGCCGAGCCGCCGATGCCCAGCACCACAAAGTCTTTGACCCAAGGGTTGGCCTGGCGGTAGCGCAGGACGTTGCGCACGGCCTCGGTGTCCTCGGGGGTGTCAATCCAGCCCAGAAACTCGTCCGGGTCTGATTTACGCGACATCAGCGAGGCGTAGGCGGCCTCGAGCCTCGCCGCGTTTGCCGCCAGCTCCGCCTGCAAATCAATGCCTTGTGCCCCGACCCGCTCCGCCGATAAATTCTGAAGCTCCAACCGTAGCATGGGCCTAGTCTAACGGGCTGCTTCCTGGCGTGGTGTGGTTGGGACGAGCTTGCGTCTGGGACGATGATTTGCCGGAAGTAAGTTTCACCGTCACAGAGGCAGAGGTTATCTGTAGGGGCAATCCACGCCCGACCATGACGCCAGGCCGAGGCTGCGGTCCTTCGGCCTACAGCAATAAAAAGCCGCGCTCCCACAGGAGGGCGGCTGGGTGAGTAACCTTTATGCCTGGATGCGGCTGGGTCGGGGGGCAGGTATCTCCTCGGTGCGTGCCCCCTGCTGGACACCAATCAGGAAGCCGAGCTTCATCAGGTCAATCACTTCCTGGACCTGGCCGTTCTTTACCAGCTCATCTACGTACTCCGCCATACCGGGAGGGAAGGGCATCTGCCGCAGGGCCTCGCGGTTGGCGCTCAACATCTGTTGAATCCACTCCAAAGGCGTCATACATATCAATATAACACTCAAGTTTCCTAATAGTAGGGGCTTATGCACTTTTGGGGGCTCGGTCGTCGAGGGAGGAAACATCTTGCAGCCAGGCCAGCACCGCTTCGGCGGCGGCCAGGTTGGTCGCCAGGGGCACGTTATGCACATCGCAGACGCGCATCAGCGCTTGTACATCGGGTTCGTGCGGCTGGGCCGCGAGCGGGTCGCGCAAGAAGATCACCGCGATCACTTGATCTTGGGCGACCCTAGCCCCGATCTGCTGGTCGCCGCCGTGCGGCCCTGAGAGCAGGCGTTCCACGTTCAGACCGACTTTTTCATTCAGGAGCCTGCCGGTGGTTCCGGTGGCGATCAGGGGGAACCTCGAGAGCACCGCTTTATTGCTGATGGCAAACGCTACCATGTCGGTTTTCTTGCCATCGTGGGCAATGAGGGCCAGAGATTTCATGGGGAAAGCATAGCCTTAGCGATGAGCGGTGAGCAATGAGCGAAGAGCTAAAGGCGTCCTACGTCTTACGCTTTACGCCAAAATTACTTCACGTCTAGAACAAGACTTGTGGTC
>PSMF01000060.1:0-21559 GCA_040290005.1 Meiothermus sp. | reverse complement strand
TAGTTTATCTGGAATGGCCTCTAACGCCTTCGACTTTAACTAGGCTCTTCGAAGAAAGCTTTTCAGCACACCGAGTTGCAGGCAGGGCCTGCAACTCTTGCCGAGCGATCCCTCAAAGGAAACCCCGCACATCTACACATCTACCTTGGTTGGTTTCAGGAATTCTTTCCTAACCCAATACTAGACTACCGCGAGAATGGAACTGGCTAAGCCGAAGCAACCCCTATTTCGTCTAGAGTCATGGCACAATGGGAATCAATGCGCCTGGGCATCCTCGCCGAGATTCACGCCAACCTCCCAGCCCTTGAAGCCGCCCTCGAGGCCCTGCGCAAGGAGGGGATCAGCCAGATATGGGCCATTGGGGACATCGTGGGCTACGGACCGCACCCCCGCCAGGTGATCCGCAAGCTCGACCGCGAAGGCATCCCCTGTGTCCCGGGAGCCGCCGACCTGCGCGTGGCCTATGCCCTGCCCGCCCAAGCCAGAGAGGGCATCGCCGAGGCCACCATCCTCTGGACCCGTGACCAGCTCAGCCCGCGCGAGATGAGCTTCCTGCGCAACCTGCGCTCGCGCCACCGCCTGGACACCCCCGGCGGACGGCTGATGGCCTTTCATGGCTCGCCCGAGGACCCCGAGCAAAAGCTCGACCTGGAGGCTCACCCCGCCGACATCCTCAAGATGCTCGAGCAGGTGCGGGCCCGCTACGGGGTGATTGCTGGGCGGCACATCCCCTTCCGCCGCGCCGTCCATAGAGGCGTGATCTACGACCCCGGCTCGGTGGGCCTGAGCCTGGGCGGCGAGCCCGGCGCCGACGTGCTGATCCTGGAGGACGACATTAAAGGCGAGCTGCAACACCGCTTCCTCAAGCTGCCCTACGACTACGGCCAGGTGGCCTTCGATTTAGCCGCCTGGGAGCTGCCCGAGGTGCTGGCGGAAGTGGTGCGGCAGGGACGATTCCCGCAGTAGGCGCTTCGCGCCGCTGAAAATCGAGAGCTAAAGGCTGAAGCTTAAAACTTCCTCCGCTTCTCGAGTTACGTGGGGGTCAGGGTCTTTCCTCAACACCGAAACGGAGTCCCAGTCCTCGAACTTTGCCAGGGCCCTAGCAGCTGTGGCTCGTACGATAGGGTTCACGTCCTGGGCAGCTTTTCGGACCAAGGGCAAATGCTCTTCTCGATTTGCGAGGACAATAAGAGCGTTTCGGGCCATCCGAGTGCGGCCTGGGCGGAGAAAAACCGTGTTCTCGTGGCGGCGGGCGAAGGCGCGGCCGGAGAGCGAGAAGAAGTCCTCGAGGTTTGGATGGGCCAGCTCCGGCTCGGGAGAAAACCCCGACCAGAACGCCTGAGCTTTGCGGTTCCAGGGGCAAACTTCCTGGCAGATGTCGCAGCCAAACAGCCATTCCCCGATGGAAGGCCACAACTCGGCGGGGATCAGGCCGCGGTGTTCTATCGTCCAGTAGCTGATGCAGCGCCTGGAGTCGAGCGTTCCGTCGCCTAAGAGGGCGTTCGTTGGGCAAGCGGCCACACAGCGGGTACAGCGTCCACAGCGGTTGGGATAGGTCTGCGCTTCGGGGGGCTCGAGCCCCGTCAGCAGCACCGCCAGGGTCAGATACGTCCCCTCCCCCATCCGCATCAGCATGGCATTGCGGCCAATCCAGCCGAGCCCGCCCAGCACGCCGTAACTGCGCTCGGGGAGCGGGCCAGTGTCCACGTAGCCTTTGGCTTGAACACCGAGCTTGGCGGCGAGGGTCTCGAGAACCTCCAGATGCGGCCCCATCAACCGGTGGTAATCCCGTACCCAGGCGTACCTCGCCACCCGCCCGAGGCGGATTCCGCCCTCAGGCACGCCGGGGTCAGGATAGGCGTGAGGCGCGGCCAGCACCAGCACGCTCTTAGCCCAAGGGAAGCGAAGGGTGGGCTCGAGTCTTCCCTCCCCGACGAGATAATCCATCGAGGCGTTTTTGCCGTCCCTGACCCAATCCCGATAGCGCTGCTGGGTGTCCTCGGGCAAAGCCACAGGAGCCCAGGTGGTAAGGAAACCTCGCTCCTCGGCTTCGTGGGTCAGCGTGGTGAGCGCATCCACCCCCACACTTTCCCATATACTTCTGCGCATGGAAACGATACGGGTTGCACTCTTGGGCGCGGGCACGGTGGGCGGGGCCTTCGCCGAGCTATTGCCCAAACACGCCGACCGCTTCCGGGCGCTGGAGGTTAAGGTCGAACTCGCCAAGGTTCTCGTGCGCGACGCCAACAAACCCCGCCCCGGCATTCCCGGTCGGGTCCTCACCACCCAAACCGAAGGGTTTTTGCGCGACGTGGACGTGCTGGTCGAGGTAGCCGGAGGAACAACTCAGGCCGGGGATATGGTGATAGCGGCCCTCGAGGCCGGAATCCCCGTCGTTACCGCCAACAAAGCCCTCCTCGCCGAGCGCTGGGACGAGCTACGGGAATATGCAGAGAACGGGGAACTCTACTACGAGGCCAGCGTGATGGCCGGGACTCCCGTGCTGGGGGCGCTCGGGAGTCTATGGGGCAATCAAACCCTCGAGCTGCACGGCATCGTCAACGGGACCTGTAGCTACATCATCCGGCGGATGGAGGAAGGCTCAGGATATGAAGCCGCGCTCAGGGAAGCCGGGAATTTGGGCTACTTAGAAGCCGACCCCAACCTCGACGTAGGCGGGATTGATGCCGCTCACAAGCTCACCGTCCTGGCGCGGTTGACGGTTGACCCCGGCTTAGCCTGGGACAAGGTTTTGACGCGGACTCGAGGTATCAGCCACCTCACGCCGCAGACCCTCGCCGATGCCCACGCCGAGGGCAAAGCCGTGCGTTTAGTGGCAAGCCTGTACCCCGAAAAAGGCCAGTGGGTGGCGACAGTACGTACGGTCAAACTGCCGCTCAACCACGCCTTGGTGACGACGGGGAGCGGGCGCAACGCCCTCGTCTACCGGGGCGACCCCATCGGCGAGCTGGTCTTTGCCGGGGCAGGGGCGGGCGGCGGGGTCACAGCCAGCGCCGTGCTGAGCGACTTTTATAAGGTTCTGCTGGGCTCGCCGGGGAATCTGCCGATCCCTGCGGCACTACCCGTGCCGAAAGGGGAAGTTGAGCGCCTCGAGGAGGTCTGATGCCCGTCAAGGCGGTGTTTTTTGACGTGGGCGGGACCTTAGCAGACGAAACCCGGCAGTGGGACGAATGGGCGGATTTTCTCGGCGTGCCCCGGTTAGCCTTTTTCGGGGCGCTAGGCGCGGTGATCGAGCGACACGAACCCTGCCGCAAGGTCTTCGAGATGGTCCGCCCCGGCCTTAGCTACGAAGAAGCCAAGCGTCAGGGCGGCACGTTCGGCTGGCTCACCCTGGAAGACTTTTACCCCGATGCGCTCCCCTGCCTGAAGATGCTCAGGGACGAAGGCTACCTGCTGAGCATCAGCGGAAACCAGCCCGCCGAGGTCGAAGAACTGTTGCGCTCGCTCGAGGTGAGGCCAGATGTGGTGGCTTCCAGCACCTCTTGGGGAGTTGAGAAACCCGACCCAAAGTTCTCCGAGCGCATCATTCAGGAAACCGGTCTCGAGCCCGAGGAAATCGCCTACGTCGGCGACCGGCTGGATAATGACGTGCTGCCCGCCCTAAAGGCCGGGATGCAGGCAGTTTTCATCCGGTGCGGGCCCTGGGGTTTCGTCCACGCGAGTTGGCCTGAAGTCAGCCGCGCGACGCTGCGACTAGAGAGCCTAGAAGAACTTCCCGATGCGCTAAGAACGCTCTGAATAACCCGATGTCGTAACATGACAACCGATGATTGGCTACTACAGCACTCGAGACCCCCAGAAAAAAAACGTGAGCTTCGAGGAAGCGCTGCTGGGGGGCTTAGCTCCCGACGGCGGTCTCTACGTCCCCGACCGCATTCCCCACATTGACCCAAAAAACTGGCAGGGTGCTAAATCCATAGCCGAGGTCGGCATCCACGTCCTGCCGCACTGGCTGGGCGACGAGGTTCCACTTGCCGCCTTGGAAAACATCGTCCGGGACGCGCTCGATTTTCCCTGTCCGGTGGTGAGGTTGAAAGAGGGTTTGTGGGTGCTCGAGCTGTTCCACGGCCCCACCCTCTCCTTCAAGGACTTTGGCGCACGAACCATGGCCCGGCTGATGCAATACTTTTTGCAAAAGCGCGGCGAGCGACGCATCATCCTGGTCGCCACCTCGGGCGACACTGGTAGCGCCGTCGCCGACGGGTTCGCTGGGCAGGACAGCATCGAGGTGGTGCTGCTCTACCCCAAAGGCAAGGTGAGCCCGGTGCAGGAGCAGCAACTTATCGTCCGGCGGCCTGGGGTGCGAGCTTTGGCGGTCGAGGGCAACTTTGACGACTGCCAGCGGATGGTCAAGGAAGCATTCGTGGACGAGGAACTCTCACACCTGCCGCTGTCCAGCGCCAACTCCATCAATATCGGGCGGCTGCTGCCGCAGTCGCTTTACTACCTGTGGGCTGTGAGCCAAACTCAGGTATCCGAAAGCATTAATTTCTGCGTACCGAGCGGGAACCTCGGCAACCTGACGGGAGGGATTCTGGCCTCGCTCGTGGGGCAGCCGGTTCACCGCTTCATCGCGGCCCACAACGATAACCACTTCTTCCCCGATTTTCTGAGCGGGAAGGCCGAGGCGTACCAGTTCTTGCCCACCGTCGCCACCGTCTCCAACGCAATGGACGTGGGCTCGCCGAGCAACTTCGAGCGGCTGTACGCGCTTTTGCCCGCCCCCAAAATGCGCGAGTGGATTTGGGGAACCACCGTCTCGGACGGGGCAACTTTAGAGCGAATGGCCCACACCTACCAGACCTATGGCTACCTCGCCGACCCGCACACCTCGGTAGGTTTGGAGGCGGTAGAACGTTACCGCGCTGAAACCGGCGACGCTACGCCTATCATCGCCCTGTCCTGCGCCCATCCCGCCAAGTTCCCCAAAGCCGTTTCCAAGGCACTCGGTATTCCCGGCCCCAAGGAAGAGGCGCTAGAAGCCCTGTGGCTGCAGGAAACCAATGTCAAGAGGGTAGCGCCGACGTTGGCAGCACTAAAGGATGTGCTCATCTAATCAAGTTGGCAACGGACGTGCTGGCCGTGATGAACGGTTTATTCGAATGATCTCTAGCGCGTCCCGGACGTAAAGCTTTGCGCCCTACAACGTCTGGAACGTCTGGATAGACGTTGCTGCGTCCTTCAGCTTCCCATCATCTCGTCTGCTATTCTGACAGGAATGCGCAGCGTGAGCAGCACGGCGTGGTGGGTGCCCCCTAAGCTCCTGCCTTTTTTCGTGCTGCTGCTGTTCTCGAGCACCGAGGCCCGATATCTGCTCACCGATGCGCTCGGGCACATCCATTCTCAAGCTGCCTGCTACAACCAGCAAGACTGCGCCAAAACCGCGCCCATTGCGGCGACTTTGCCGCTCGAGTTCAAAGCTTTGCAGGGCCCCAATCCCGCGCTTCCCCCAACCTCTCAGGCCGACAATTCCTCTCTTCGGTACGGGATATTGGTGGGCCCCAGCAGTTCCCATGTTTATCGGGTTTTTTCAACCGAGGCGATTCCCCGAGCCCCACCCCCGCTCCTCTGACCCCATAAAATCTACCGACTCCAAGCCTCTTACTTTGGAGGAGCGCATTTAATGTTGCAAAACCCTGATGTCGTTCTGGAAAAACCCTCGTTCTGGCGGTACTTTTGGCTCGAGTGGCTGCGTCCGGTGGGTGAAGCCGTGCTGATTGCCTTACTTGTCACCACGTTTGCCTTCACCACGGTGGGTGTGGTGGGCAGCAGCGACCTGCCCAACTTGCACCAGGGCGAACGGCTGGCGGTGCCCAAATATCAAACCTGGCTGCACCGCTTCGGTATCGGAACCTTTCAGCGCGGCGATTTGGTGGTCGTCAAGCCACCCCTTTCCTCGCCCTACGCGGTCCAGCCGCTACCGGTCTTAGGGCAGTTCGGCGCGACCTTCCGGCCCTTCTTTATCAAACGGGTGGTGGGGCTTCCCGGCGACCGCCTGCGCATGGAGCGGGGCCAGCTTTTTATCAACGGGAAGGCCATTGACGAGCGCCACACCGTTCCTTACTGGCAAGCTCAAGGCAACTGGGACCAGGATTCCTCGCTGGCGAACTCCAATTCTTGGCCCTTCCGCAAGGGCGAAACCGGGGAATTCACCGTACCGCAGGGGATGTACTTTGTGATGGGCGACAACCGCTCGCCCGGCGGCTCGGAGGACTCCAGAGACTTCGGGCCGGTGCCGCTAAACCAGATCGGCGGCCGGGCCAGCACCATGCTGTGGCCTCCGGTGATACGCGACAACGGCCATTGGCAGCTTAACTGGCGAAGGATGGCAACCCCTGAGGGGTTACGCGACGTGCGGTAAGATAACGGGGAGATGCTGTATGGCCGAACTTAAGACAAAAGAAAAACCCAACAAGGAGCCCTTTGCAGGGGCATATTTCGTCGGGCTGGTCATCACTTTGGCCTTGCTGGTCGGGGTGGTGGCAGTGGGTGCGGGGCTTCCCCCCGCCATCTCCGGCTTTCTGGTGGCCCTGCTGCTGGGGGTCACGGTAAACCCCAGGTATGCCATGGGCTTCCTCTGCGCGGGCGTACTGGCAACCCTGCTGGGCTTCGCCGGTAACGAGCAACAGGTGGCCTGGGGCGGGGTGGGGTTGATCCTCTCGAGCCTCTTCGTGTGGCGGTTTATAAAGTCTTAGCAATGGGTAATGAGCCATGAGTGATGAGCTAAAACAAGCGGATAGTCGATAGCAAATTGCTCATAGCTCAACACCCTCTGTTCTGCACAGTGATTCTTGGGTTTGGATTTTCTCGTTCTAGACAAGACCCTGTTCCGGCTATCGGCTATCCGCTATCAGCAGTCTTGCTTTTGCTCATCGCTCATAACTTTTTATGCGCCCTAACCTTGCCCCCGAACGCATCGCCCAGGCCATTACCCTGGCGGGGATTCTCGCGGCGGCTTGGTTTTACTTCGTCGCCCGCAGCGATTTCGGGGTCGCGCTGGCGGTGTCGGCGCTGGTAGGCAGCGGCATAGTGCAGTATGGCGCCGGCAAGCCGTTTGTGATTCCTCTGTTCGCCGTCGTTTTGGGGTTGCTGCTGCTGGTCGAGTTAATCAACGGAAAGTTTATGGCGGCGCTGATCGGGGCGGTGCTGGGAACCGGTCTGCCCTATCTGGCCTATCGCTTGAGGAGGCGCGATGAAGACAGCACTTCTTCACCTGGCAACCCGTGAAACCCCCGAGGCCACGCTGGGGGCCGCCTTGGGGCTGCTCGAGCAGGTCCACCGGCAAGGCGCGGATTTAGCCCTCCTGCCCGAACTTTTCCCCAGCGGCTACCGCTACTCCGACGCCGAGAAAACCCCATTCGTCTTATCCGAACTGCAAGCCTTCGCGCAGAAGTCAGGGATGGTGGTTGCGGGTGGGGTGCTCGAGCGCTCCGGTGAGCGCTATGCCAATCGGATGTACGTGCTGGGGCCGAACGGTCAGATGGCCCGCTATACCAAAATCCACCTCATCCCCGCTTTTGGCGAGCCCGAGACGATGATCCCGGGCGGAGAGCTGGTGACGCTCGAGCTGCAGGGTTTCAAGGTGGGCCTGACCATCTGCTTCGACTTGCGCTTCCCCGAGCTGTTTCGCGCCTACGCGGTGGACGGGGTGGATTTGTTCTTGGTACCCTCGGCCTGGCCGGGAAGCCGGGCCTATGCTTGGGAGCTGCTCACCAAGGCTCGAGCGGCGGAGAACCAGGCTTACCTAATTGCAGTGAACCACGCCGAAGAACCGTTTGGCGCGGCGAGCGTGGCGGCGGACCCGATGGGCATGGAGATGGCCCGGGTGGAGGCTGAAGGAATCGCGGTGGTCGAGCTTGATCCCAGCCTTCCCAAGCGGCTGCGCAAAGAGTTTCGGGTGCTCTCCGAGCGCCGCCCCGAGCTTTACACGGGCCTTCTGAAAAGCCCGGCAATCAAATAAACCAGCATCCCCAGCATGAAACCCTCGCCCCAGGCGGGCGCGTAGGGCCACAGCTGGTAGAAATTGAAGCGGGCGTACAAGAGGAGCGGCCAGGGTAACAACGCCCAGGCCAGCCAGTACTGCCGGTTTCCGACCGCGAGCAAAGCGGCTAAGCCTATGCCGCGCAGATACATCATCCAGCCCGAGCCAAGCTCGTTTTGATAGATCAGCCAGATCAGGTTGAGCCAAACCCCCACCGCCGCCCAATTCCAGCGGAAACGGCGCATCAGCAGCCAAGCAATGATAAAAACGACAATCCAGATCAGGATATCGAGCATGAAGCCTAGTCTAACGTCTAACGTCGAACGCTGAACGCCCAACGCCAAAGACCGGGGTTTGTAGGGGCGCACGAGGCGATGCGCCTAGCGCATAACAACCTCGGCGGTGCGTCCGGCGCGGGTCAGCACAAAAACCCCCAAGCCCCAACCAGCGGAACGTAGTGCAGCGAAGAATCCCACACGCGCGTCAATACATAAGTGCTCGAGTATAAAAAACATCGTCCTGTACTCGAGGTGTTGACGACTGGTGCACGTGTGAGATGTTTCTCCTTCGGCAAAACTCAGGGCGAAAGGCCCGCGGGGCAGGACAACTCTGGTGGTTTTGTGACGTTGGTCATTCGACGCTCGACCAAG
The DNA here is from genome assembly GCA_040290005.1 of Meiothermus sp. Lineage (GTDB taxonomy): Bacteria > Deinococcota > Deinococci > Deinococcales > Thermaceae > Meiothermus. Next base: position 12,907 of record PSMF01000060.1, on the reverse strand, counting down.
CGTCAGCGGCCTTTGAGGCTGTGCTGGATCGCGGCCTCGAGGGCATCGGCAAAGGCCTTGGCTCGCCCTCGCGCCTGTATCGGGGCCTGTACCCGCCATCAAGGCTTCTTGAGCAAATAGCGGATCGCGGCCTCGAGCTGCTTCTTGGGGTCCGCCTCAACCAGGTCTGGCTCAACACCTCGGCCCTCCCAGGTAGGGCCGATGAACGGGGCCAACACGCCGTTGGCGACGAGGGCCACACCGCCATCGGGGAAGCAATAGGGGGTCAGGGCCTCGGTGTTGCCCGCCGTCTTCGTGCCGATGAGATAGGCCCGTTTGGCATCTTTTAGGGCTCCGGCTAGTCCTTCGGCGGCGGAGTTCACCTTGCCGTCAATCAGTACCACCAACGGTCTGGTGGTTCGCGGCTTTCCCGCCAGGGGTGGGGGGATGGTGGGTAGTGGGGTCGGGAAAACCCCGCGGCTCACCACACGCCAGGGCACCCCGGTCATAAAAACCCCCGCCACCTCGGCCATCCGCAGGGCCAACCCGCCGGGGTTGCCGCGCAGGTCGAGCACGTAGCCTTTGGCCTTGGAGTTGTAGCGCTGAACCGCGTCTTGCAGGGCGGTTAGGCCATCATCATCAATCAGGTTGCTCAGCCGGAAAACCACCACGCCAGAGTTCAGGCTGACCTGGGGCGCCGGGTACACCTTGGGGGTGGGTTTGCGCTCTCCCGGTGAGACACTGCCGTTTTTACCTGTGTCAGGCCGATTTGGCGTGGAGGTCGGGCCAGAAACCGGTTTGGGGGATGATTCCGCAGGGGGAGGTTCGGCGGAAGGTACGTTGAGATCGGAATCTCTAAACGGCAGCGCCTGGCACTGGCCTCCGCTCAGGTAGAGTCTCGCCAGCTCGGGGCTCAGAACCCTCGAGTGGTTGTCCTCCAAACGCTCGTACATCTCGTCCAGCAAGGCATAGAGCGCGTCCCAGTCCTTGACCCCCGATAACTTCGCCCGGTACTCCTGCCCAATCGCCGCCCAGTCATGGCCGTTATAGTCCGTCTGGTAATACCGTTCCTCCACCAGCTTCCAGGCCTGCTCGAGGCGCAGGGCATAGGGGTTCGATTGCGCAGCGGTAATTTCCCCTATAAGGGCGAGGAGGACGACCAGTGGGCGCATAACAGCATGATACGGGGTCCGGAGAAAGAAGGATGCAAGACGTGGGCTATAGGTTGTAGAAAAAGCAATCCCACAGCCCACAACCCGCCGTCTCAGAACCCCAACTCTAACTCTGTACTGCTTCGAAATACACCTCTTGCAGCCGCTCTACGATCACCTCGAGGCCCTTCTCTATGGCGCTATCGAGATTGGCGGCAGGGATGATGGGGATGCCTGCACCCTTGGCGAGCTCAACCAGATGGCTTTGAATCAAACGAATCTGCTCGAAGCTGCGCAGGTAGCTGCCTTTGGCCCGGCTGCCCCCGGTCTCGCGGTCGCGCAGAAAAAAGCGGTTGCGGTGGATTTCCTCGTCCTCCAGGACCAGCATCATCGGAATCTGGATGACCTCGCTCTGGTACTGGTGCGACATATACCCCGGAACCACGTGAACCCCCTCCACCACCAGAGAAGTCCGCTCCTGCGCGGCTCGCTCCTGCACCGCCCGGAGCCCCACCGCCACCCGGGACACCTGGTCGCGGAAGCCCTGCATCACCAGCTCGTCGCTGGGTTCAACGATTTGGGGCGTAGCCAGGGCATGCCAGGAGTCAAAACTGCTGGTATAGAGCGTGGGCAGCAGGTCCTGGGGGATGGTGGCCCGCAGAATTTCCCGCACCGCGTCGGTGGAGATCATCCGGGTGATGCCCAGCCGGTAGGCCAAAGCCGAAGCCAGCACGCTCTTCCCCACCCCGGCCATGCCTCCGATCAGCAAATGAATCGGCTTGATGGTGCGGCGGATGGTGCGCAGCAGGTGATACCGCCGGGCCACCTCTTCCCCGGCCTCTTCCACCAGCTTTTCGGCCACGGTTTTACGCAGATAATCGCGGGTCACCACCGCCGACCCCGATTGGCGCAGCCGCCGCTCGACATCCCTAGCCATCCGGTAAGCGGCGTCCGGCGAGAGCCCCACCGCCATCACCGACTGGGCCAGCACCCCCTTGGAAAAAGGAACCCTGGGCTCACCCTCCCCTTCCTCGACGAAAATTTCACCCACCAGCGACTGTCGCCCGAGGTAGCGGGTGCGGGCCGCCGGGCCAAAGAGTTCGGCGATTTCCTCGGTGACCCGCTGTTCCAAATCCTGGGCCTCGATGGATTTCACCCCGTCGCGCCGCAGACGGTTTTCTACAGCTCTGGCGAGCGCTTGAGCTTCGCGCATGGAGAAGCCTGCATCCTCTAAGCTCCGCGCCAGCACGCCTTTGGAAAAAGGGCGACGGCGCAAGCCCTCCTTCACCACGATATCCTCGAAGGCCTGGGTCTGGGCTTTGAGCCGCACCGCCAGGTCCGAGCCAAAGCTCTTCTCGACTTCCGAAACCAACAGTTTTTTGAGTGAGGCTGCCGAAATCTCCGGGCGCTTGCGGGTTTTGAGCTGTTCTTCGATGGTGTGCGCCACCGAGACCGCAGGCTCCATCTTGAGGCCCGCCATCATCATGGATTCCACCAGCAGTCCCTTGGAGAAGGGCCAGCGGTAGCCCCCGGGGGTTTTGATGTAGACCTCACGCATATCTCCCAATCCTACAAGAAATCGCGCCCGGATCGGTGCTGTTTGACACACTGAAGAGCCTGTGCTAGCCTAGCTTTTGCCTCACGGGGCGCTGTAGCCAAGTGGTAAGGCAGAGGTCTGCAAAACCTCCACTCACCGGTTCGAATCCGGTCAGCGCCTCCAAAACCAGACTGCAAAGCATCTTTGCTTCGTGGGCGCGTAGCTCAGTTGGCTAGAGCACTACCTTGACACGGTAGGGGTCGCTGGTTCGAGTCCAGTCGCACCCACCACGTAGGAAACAGGGAAAACCGGAGACTCTAATCTCCGGTTTTCCCTGTTTGCAAACGGCATCGGCCAGTTTCTTTCCCAAACCGCGCGGTTTGCACGACGATGATCCGAGTAATTTCAATGCTTCCTTCCGTAGCCCCCCACTCTCGGGAGTACACGTTGGACACCTCGCCTACCCAGTTGGGCTGGCTCGAGCCGGTGCCCGAACCTGAACGCTACAACCGAGCGGCCCTGTATGAACGCCTCGAGCGAAGGCGAAACTCTAGCACCTGCTCGGGGTCGGGGATATGTTTGAAAAACGGTAGCCGTCGCGCTCGAGCTTTCGGGACTGCTCAAGGCCGGAACCGACCCCGCCGAGGGTCACCAGATGCGGGCTCAGCCCGTCACCTACGACCTGCCCAGCTTGGCCGAGCGCTTCAATTGACCCGCGCTGGCAGAACCATTGGCACGACCGCGACGGTCTTTAAGAGCCTGTTGGGATTAGGTCTTGAACAAGCTGTTATTCCCCGTGCTGCAAAAAGAGAGTGGGGGCCCTTTTCTTTGCCCCGTTCACCTCGAGTTCATACTAAAAGCGCATACTCATAAATGGATACGTAACGCCAACTCGAATTTTTTGGTTCAAATATCACTTCGTATCCCAGAAACACCAGCTATTCTGTTGGAAGCCTACTGTTGTAGGCGCAAATTCAGGGCTTTGTGTTTCTGCTGCAGTTTTGATTGAGTAAAAATCAAGGCTTTTTTGAGCTTTGCCTGTTGACGGCATGGCGTCTTATGGGTATTCTCTTGCTCAGTTGGAAGCATAAGGAAATACCGCTTCCCTACCGTCCAGGAGGACACCATGAAAAAGACCGCTCTTAAAATCGCCGCCCTCATTTCCTCCCTGATTGCTCTCGCGTTTGCCGCTGGTGCCAGTACTAACTGGGGCTAAATCCCTCTCGTAACGGCATTCGGGTGCAGGCTGTGATGCCTGCACCTGCTTTGTTGGGTTCACGCTATAGACTGGGGAAGTGCGGCTCGTTTTGCCCCCACCCAGGGTGTTCGCCTATATCCTTAGCCTGTTTGCGCTGCTGGTCGCGGTCGAGATCGTAGGGGTGGCGCTGAGCCGCCAAGAGAGCTTCTCCTGGCTCGATGTCGCGTTTTGGGCAGTGCTGGTGTTCTTGGGAAACAGAACTAGGGTTGAACTGCCCTTTAATGCCTCGATATCCCACCTGTTCGTGGTAGCTCTGGCAATAGCGGCATCCCTCCCGGCCTGGCTGGCCCCGCTGGTGGTTTTTTTTGCTTCTGTAGACAGAAAGCTGGGACGACCGGATTACCCCTGGTACAAGGAACTCTTCAACAAGACCCAACACGGCCTGGCCACCGGCCTCGCCGGGCTGGTCTGGCATGCCGTCACGACCCACGAAAAGTTGATCTCCGGGGAGCTGGGCCCCTACGCGAGCCAGGCCCTCGGTATAGCTCTTGCTTCGGTGGTCTTTTTGCTCGTCAATATTACCACCGTCACCTATGTGATTCATCTGGTATCCGGTGCTTCCCTGCGCAAAATATGGTTCGAGAACTATGGTTGGCTTTGGAAAAGCTGCTTGATTCTGGCCCCGGTGGGGCTTTTGCTGGCCAGGGCCTATACCACCCCCCTCATCTTCGGCTGGGGTGGCTTTACGGTGATGTTTCTGATGATATTGCTCTATTTCTCGCGCTACTACTGGGACGAAAAGGTCAAGCTCGAGGAAGCCTTCGACACCACCATCGAGGTGCTGATCCAGACCCTCGACGCCAAAGACCCCTTCACCCGGCTGCACTCCGAGCGCGTGGCTGCCATCACCGCAGACATGGCCAAGCGGATGGGGTTCGACACCCCAGATCTCAAGCGCATCACCTACGCCGCTCGGATTCACGACATCGGCAAGGTGGCCATCCCCGACTCGGTGTTGCTCAAACCCAGCCAACTCACGGCGGAGGAGTTCGCCCTCATCAGAAGCCACCCCAACCGGGGCATCGAGGTGCTCAGACCAATGCTGCCGTTTTTGGCAAAAGCAGTCAAACAGGTGATCTTGCACCACCACGAGCGCTGGGATGGGCGCGGGTATCCCCAACAGCAGCAAGCCGAGCAAATCCATCCTTGGGCTAGAATCGTGTCACTGGCGGACGCCTATGAGGCCATGACCGCCGGGCGTTCGTATGCCCAAGCCAAGAGCCCACAAGTGGCTTTAAATGAGATAATAAGCTTCGCGGGGCGACAGTTTGACCCCGAAGCCGTACGGGTTTTTGAGCAAGCCTGGCTCCAGGACCCCATTTGGAAAGACCGGGAGGTTTTCTTACGAGCCTATTCCTCGCCGCCGCCCTCCTTGGAGTGGCCCTTGCCTTCCTCGCTGGAGCCCGTCCCCGCGACCTCGCCAACCTCGAGCTAAAAGCAGGCTGGGTGTTTGTGCTGGCCGCCTTGTGCAACGGTGGGCTAGCCTTCGCCACCTACAAAAACCTGATCGCCCCGGAGATCGCCGGGCCGCTGGCTAAGACCCTTGTGCTGGGGCTGGTGGGCTACGGGCTGTGGCTCAACAGCAGGCTCAAGGGCTTGTGGTTCGCCACGCTGGGGCTTTTTTGCAACACCTTGGTGATCTTCGCCAACGGGGGTCACATGCCGGTGAGCGCCGAGGCGCTGCGCACGGTAGGGATGGAGTCCGCGATTGACGACATCGCCCGCAAATATGACGCCGTGCACAGCCTGATGGATACCTCCACCCGGCTATGGCTGCTGGGAGACCTCATCCCGCTCAAGCTCGGCGGGCTGTACGGCAACGTCATCAGCATCGGGGACGTGTACCTGATGATCGGGGTGTGCCTGACGGTGCTCGAGGGAAGCCTGCGGGCTAAGCGCAAAGCCGAGGCCGAGGAATTGTTTGATATAGATTTGCGGTTTTAGAGAGCGTCGTACGTCTTACGCGGTACGTCAAAACCACCTCACGTTCTGGACAGGATTTCTTAGCCCTTAATTTTATAGTCCTGGACAAGAACCAATCTTTTAGTCTTCAGCGTAGAGCGTAAGACGTACGACAAGCTGTGAGCGTACCGGGCGTTAGAATACCCCTGTGAGCAAGACCCACAAAATCTGTTTGATCGAAGGCGACGGCATCGGGCACGAGGTGGTTCCGGCGGCCCGGATTGCTTTGGAGGCGACGGGGGTAAATTTGGAGTTTGTCCCCGCCGAGGCGGGCTACGAGTTGTTCGAGCAAATAGGCACCTCGGTGCCCGAGGAAACTGTCGAGGCCATCACCCACACCGACGCCACGCTATTCGGGGCAGCGACCAGCCCGACCAAGAAAATCCCCGGTTTCTTTGGGGCAATCCGTTATCTGCGGCGTAGGCTCGACCTGTTTGCCAACGTCCGCCCGGCCCGTCACCACCCGGTTCCGGGCTCGAGGGAGGGGGTGGACCTGGTGGTGGTGCGGGAAAACACCGAGGGGCTTTATGTCGAGCAGGAGCGGTCTTATCTGGGCGGAGAGATCGCCATCGCCGACACCGTGATCACCCGCAAGGCCAGCGCCCGCATCGGGGAATACGCTGCTAGACTCGCGCAAAGCCGCCCGCGCAAGACCTTGCACATCGCCCACAAGGCCAACGTGCTGCCGGTGACGCAAGGTTTGTTTCTCAATACTGCACTGGCGGAGGCCGCTAAATATCCCGAAGTCAAAACCCAGGACATCATCATTGACAACTGCGCTATGCAGCTCGTGCGCGTGCCCGAGCGCTTCGACGTAATCGTCACCACCAACCTCTTTGGCGACATCCTCTCCGACCTCACCGCGGGGCTGGTAGGTGGACTGGGCATCGCGGCGAGCGGGAACATCGGCTTGCAGCACGCGGTTTTTGAGTCGGTGCACGGCAGCGCCCCAGATATCGCGGGCAAGGGCATCGCCAACCCGGCAGCGACGATCTTTTCGGGCGTCATGATGCTGGAGCACCTGGGCGAGAGTGCGGCGGCGGGGCGGCTCGAGCGGGCGGTAGACCGCGTGCTGGCCGAAGGCCCGCGCACTCCCGACTTAGGGGGTAAGGCCACCACAGTACAATTCGCCGAAGCCGTGGCGAAGGCCATCTAATCAATACTATGTAGCTGTCCGTCTGACACGGGTTAAAGCCGAAATCATTCAGGGAAGAAAGGACTGTCTGGCCGGTCCGACCCATTGATTTGCAGAGATTGTAGGGACAACGGACCCGTTGTCCCTACACGGGTCCATCATTGATTCCTCACGTATGGGACGGCATTTCTTGAGTCTCGAGAGGTTACGTGCTGGAGCGCACGTGGGTTCTCGATTGCATTTCATCCCCTCAGAATGAGGCTTGCACATGACTTAGCAGCTATCCGCATTACGAACCACCCACGGCTGACAGGGTAAAAATGTCCGGTTAGCTTTTCAAATCCCCAGAAAACTTACTTATTGATGAGAAACTTAATCGAGTCTTTACTTAGGCCCAAAAAATGGGTTATTTGGGCGTGACATCGCCCTAAAAAACAGGCTCTAGTAACGAAGATTAAGGGGGATGTTCAAATGCCCGTGCAAAACCTAAAGGGTCAAGTAAAGTGGGCGATGTGAGCACGGAAACGCGGTTTTGCCATGCTATACTTGCACACGAAATGAGATTTGTGTGGGAAAGGGGTCGGCATGCGTGATTTTTTTGGCGGCCTGCTGAGACCCAGGGTCGAGGCACTGGGGTTGGAAATCGGAACCTCCAACCTCAAGCTGGTGGAGCTGTCCGGCAATCCCCCGATCCTGCGCGGTCTGGCGATCCGGCCTACCCCTCCAGGAGCCATCCAGGAGGGTTCCATCGTGGAGCCGGGGGCGCTGGCGAACGAGCTGCGCGAGATGCTCAGCGAGCTTCGCACCCGCAAACGCTACGTGGTGACGGCGGCCAGCAACCTATCGGTGATCACCCGCACCTTACAGGTGCCCAAGATGCCGGTCAAGCAGATGGAAGAGGCCGTGCGCTGGGAAGCCGAGCGCTACATCCCGTTCCCGATTGACGAGGTGGTGCTGGATTACTCGCTCTTAGACGGGCACGAAACCATCCCCGACGGCGAGCAGATGGACGTGGTGGTGGGGGCTGCGCGGCAGGAAACCGTCGCCAGCTTAGTCGAAGCGCTCAAGGCGGCGGGCTTAGAGCCCCTGATCATTGACGTAAAGCCCTTCGCCGGGCTGCGCACCCTCGAGCCCCGGCTCAAAGGCACCGACCGGGAGCCGATCACCCTGTTCCTGGAGATCGGGGCCGAGTCGAGTGCGCTGGTATTGACGCGCGGCGAGCGCCTGCTGCTGAACCGTATCATAAACCTTTCCGGTAAGGACTTCACCGCCGCCATCTCCAAAGCCTTCAACCTAGACCCGGTGGCTGCCGAGGACGCCAAGAAGAACTACGGTCTGGCGACCATTCCCACCGAGGACGAAGACCTGCTGCTGGACTTCGACGCCGAGCGCGAGCGCTTCAACCCGGCCCGGATGTACGACGCCATCCGGCCCGTGCTGGTCGAGCTGACCACCGAACTGCGCCGCAGCCTGGAGTTCTTCCGCGTGCAGGTCGGAGATTTAGGCGTAGACCAGGGCTTCGTGGCGGGCGGCGGCAGCAAGCTGCGCAGCCTCGTGCCCTTGCTGGCCGATACGCTGGGCATTCCCTTAGAAATCGCCGACCCCTGGCAGGGCATCCAGATTGACAAGAGCAAGTTCGACCTGGACTACCTCAAAGGGCTGTCGGCAGAGTTCGCCGTGCCCATCGGCCTGGCCCTACGGGGGGTGAGCCCACTTGATTAGCCTCAACCTACTACCCAAAAACCTGCGCCGCCGGGTAGAGCCCGGCTGGTGGCGGTTGGCCGCCGCGGTGTTTGTGATCGCTACGCTGGGCACGGTGGGCATCCTGCACTATAACGCCCTCTCCCGGGTGCAGGCCCTGGAGAACGAGCGCGACCAGCTCCAGATCGAGGTCAACGTGCTGCGGCCCTTTATCGCCGAGCAGAACAAGCTCAACAGCCAGCAACAAGACTTGGAGCGGCTGCTCTCGGTGCGGAACGCGCTGCGTACGAAGTTCGTACCCTGGTCGGACAACCTGGCTCAGGTCATCAATCAGATTCCCCGCGAGGGACGTGGTTTCGGTGTGGCCCTCAAGAGCATCGGTAGCAAAGCGCTCACTCCCCAAGAGGCCGCCACCAACGCCAGCAACGGCGCCTACGACGGCAAACCGGTGAACGTGGAGTTCAACCTGCAAGGCCAGGCCATCGGTCAAAACGCGCTGATCCGCTTTGTCCAGGCCTTCGAGTCCTCCGACCGCTTTGGCATCAACTTCCAGCAGGCCAGCCTGGACCAAAACAGCGGTCTGTACAACTTCGGGGCCACCGTCGGACTGATCGCCCCTACCGTGCAAAGCGCCAGTACCAACACCAACCCAGGAGGTGCGCAAAATGGTAGCCCTTCTCGCTAGAATGGGGCAGCGCGAGTGGGCCATCGTCTCGATTGTCGTGGCCTTACTGCTGGGGATGATGTGGTATTTCTTCGTCACCCAGCCGCTGCAAAACCGTATTCCCGAGATTGAAGCCAATGTCGAGCAGCTCAAGAGCGAACGCGACAAAGGCCGTGCCGCTCAAGCCGCCCTGCCCCAATTGCGGGCCACCATCGCCCAGCTCGAGGCCGAGCGTCAGGCTTTCCTGCGCGAGTTGCCGCCCACCGAACAGGTTGGTCAGGTGCTAAGCCTGCTGGCCCAGAAGGCGCGGGAGAGCGGCGTGATCCTCAAGACCATGAACCGCACGCCCGGCGGCACCCAAGATGTCCCCAACGTGCGTAGCACCAACCTAGCTATCACCGTCGAGTCGCCTTTCCCCGAGCTGTACGTGTTCTTGAAGCAGCTCGAGGGGCTCCAGCGCTTCTCCACCGTCTCCGGCTTGAACCTGGCCTTAGGGAACGCGCAGACCGCTAACCCGCCGATCAACACCAGCCTGACCATGACCGTTTACACCTACACCGGCCAGGGCTCCGGGGTCCAACCCCAAGGCACCGTACAGGGCCAGCCGGGGCAAACCCCGGGGCAGCCGACCCAAACGCCTAACCCACCCACACAGTCCGGACAGGCCGGAGGTCAGCCATGAACTTTATCGCCCGGATGCCCCAGTCGGCCAAGATTGCCCTGGCCGCGGCGTTGGTGGTGGGTGCGCTGGCAGGCTGGTACTTTGGCTTCGTGCGGCCCAACCAAGCGGCTCAGCAGGCCGTTACGGCCCCAAACACCCCGGCCACCCCCGTCCCCGAAAGCGGAACCCAGACCGCGCGGCCCTTAGAAGTATTGCCGCTGCCTTTCCTGGTCACCGAAGCGCCTAAGGATAACCCCAAGCCTGAACAGGGCTCGAGCCCGGCTACCGCCATTACTTCTAAGCCTAAAGTGACGGTTCCGCCCAACCCCTTTGTCCCCCTGATCGTCGAAACGCCCAACCAACCGGCACCTGCGGTGGTGGCCCAGGCCACCCCTCCGGCGACCTCGAGGCCCAGCCTTACCGCCCGGCCCATCCCCACCCAGTCCCAGCCGATCAGCGTGCAGCAGCCCCGCGTGCCGCTACCGCAAACCAACCTGCCCGCCACCCGGCCCACCCCGCCCACTCAGCCGAGCTTGGCGAGCACACCCGGTCAGGCCCGGATCAGCCCCTCGGTGGGGGAAACCAACCTTCCCGGCTCGCTCAGCCTGGGTAGCGGTGCGCTGCCGATCCGTCTCTCCCCGCTCAGCCGCGAGCTTACCGCGCCCAACCCGCAAGACCAGACCGCCGCGGCCATTGATCCCAATGTGGGGACTACGGCCAACCTCGACTACGCCAAAGCCGAGCTGGACGCGCGGGTCAACCAGGTACTGCAACCCACCACCACTACCAAATCGCAGGGCTCGCTGGCCTCGAGCGGTTTGGGCCAGTACGTGCGCGAGCAGGGCCTGAAGCTCTCCGGCGTAGTGCTGGGGGCCACCAGTGTAGGAATTTTCCAGAGCAAAGACGGCTTCGTGGTGCTGCCGGTGGGCCGCACCCTGCCGGGTAGCGAAATCCTGCTCAAAAGCCTGAATACCAATGAAGCGCTGTTGGTGCGGGGTTCAGAGACGCTGAACCTCCAAATCGAAGACAAGACCCCTTGAGGCGGTGAACCATGAAAAGACTCGTTGCCCTTTTAGTGATCCTCAGCCTAGCCATGGCGGGTAGCCTCCCCAAGGACGCCCGCTTCGATCAGCCGGTGACCAACGTGGGCACCAACGTGCCGCTGGCGACGCTCTTAGAAGCCCTAGCCAAGAGTGTGGGTCTCTCCCCCATCCTGCGCGAGATTCCCGATGTGACGGTCAACGCCGATCTGGACAAGAAACCCTTCCGCCAGGTTTGGGACCTCCTGATCAATACCTACGGCGACGGCAAGCTAGACTACGCCTTGCTGGACAACAACGTGATCGTGGTGGGCACCCCGGCCCAGGTGCAGGCCGCCCAAGGGCAGTCGGCTAAGGCACCGGTCTCCACCGAACCCACGACTAGAGAGTTCTACGACGTGCGCTCCGGCGACCCCGCCCAGCTCGCCCAGTTCATCACCCAGGAAGTGCCGGGGGTGACGGTGCGGGTGACTCCGGGAGCCAACGTACTAGCCGTGACCGGCACCGCCAAGCAGCAGGCCGATGTGACCGCGCTGCTCCAGCGCGTAGACCGTCCCAAAACTGCCGTCGCCGCCATACCCGTAGTGCAGAAGTCCTTCGCTCTCTCGCACGCCAGGGCGGTTGACCTAGCCAAAGTGCTGACCGATGCCCTTGCCGCCCAAAACGGCGGGCAAGCCGGGCAAGCCCCCGCCGCACAGGGTCAGCCTCAGGCCGCGCCCGCCGGGGTCGCCATCCCCAACGCCACCGTGGTGGCCGATGCCCGCACCAACACCCTGGTGGTCACCGGGACCGGTGACCAGCTCACCTTGGTCGAGCGTCTGATCCCCCAGCTCGACCACCCGGTGCAGCAGGTTCAGCTCCAGATTCGCGTGCAGAGCGTGAGCAGCGAGGTGTTCCGTAACCTCGGCGTCACCTGGCAGAGCATCTCTGGCGGCAACCTGGTCAGCAGCATCCTCGACACCGGACTAAAGCTGATCTTCGACGCCACCAAGAGCCTGACCTCGCTCAACATCCGGGCCACCCTGGACGCCCTCGAGGGCCAGAACCTCTCCCGCCGCCTGAGCGACGCCAACGTGCTGGTCGAAGACAACTATGGCGCTGACCCTGGCGACCTGCGGACCACCGGGGCTAAAGGGGCCGAGATCAAGGTGGGCGGCAAGTTGGTGGTACCTTTGAAGATCGCCGACAAGATTGACGTGCGCGAGTACGACTACGGCCTGCTGGTACGGGTGCGTCCACAGATCACCAACGACGGCAATGTGCTCCTAGAGGTCTTTACCCAAGCCGGGGACGACCCCACCGCTGGCCCCACCCCCGACAGCATCCGCGTGCCGCAGCAGACCACCCTCTCCAAGCTGCGCCTAAAAGACGGACAGACCGTGGTGCTGGGTGGCCTGATCCAGAAAACCACCAACAACACCGAGACCAAAGTCCCGCTGCTGGGCGATATTCCTCTGCTGGGCGAGTTGTTCAAGCAGAGCAAGAAGAGCACCAAGGACGACGAGCTGATCGTCATCATCACCGCCAACATCGTCAAAGATCAGGCTACTGCTGCTCGATAAAGCTTCCGAAGACGGAGAACCGGGGCCAGCGCCCCGGTTTTTGTTGTGGGTTAAGGTCGAACGTCAAGCGTCGAGCGCCGAAAGCTCAAAGCCAAAAGCCAAAACTCACCAAATCACCCCAAGGTCATTCTGGGCGGAGTCGAAGAACCCCCCACGCGCCAAACGTGATGGCTCGAGCAGAAAAAGCCAATCCTAGACACTCGAGCACAAAACAAAAGGGGGCTGTACTAGATAAGGACTAGATTACTCCCCCCTCT
>PSMF01000059.1:0-21644 GCA_040290005.1 Meiothermus sp. | reverse complement strand
TGTCAACCCTATCCCGCACCGAGGCCGCCCGAGAGATTCTCGAGCGCTCCTTCCGCTTTGAAACCAAGCGACTCTACGCCGTAGGCGAGGGCGACGAAACCCAACTTTACTTCCCCGAGACCGTGCTGAGCACCGTCGAGTTGCGCGACCAGTTTATAGACCCGCAGATCGGCGAACTGTGCCCGCCCAACCAGCTTTGCATCCTCGTCCCCGACGAATCAGACTTGGAAGTGGACCTGTCCACCTATCTCACCGAAGACCGGGGCCTCAGCCGGGAGACCGCGCTGGAAAACCCGGCGCTCGAGGACTCCACCAGATCATCCAAACCGAATCCTGGCGGCCCGCGCCGGATGTCTTTACCAACGAGGCGGTGCAGAGCTGGTTAATCGAGCACTACAAAATCACCGTCCAGCCCGCGGGAGACGGCTACCGGGCGGTTTCGCAGGGCGGGGACGTGGGCACAGGCAGGTCGGCAGGCGAGGCCGTGGTGGCCTGTGTGCTCAAAATCAAGGGCCTGGAGGACGTGCAGATCGTGGCCTAACCGCCCAACGCACTCTTTATCTCCGTCACCATTGCTCTTAGCTCGCGCAGCTCGGCTTCCACCGCCTCGAGCCGGTTCTCGAGTTCGCTCTTCTCCTCCACACGGGCGATGGGCGCAGGAGTACCCGCGAGCAGGTGAGCATAGCGCACCTCGCGCTCGCCGGGCTGGCGCTCGAGCCGCGTCACCAGCGGGTTCGGCCCCAAGTCCATCAGCATTTGCAGGATGGCCTCGACTTCCGAGCTGCTGAACTTTTGATTCATGGATTCAGCACGCGCTTTCAGTTCACCTAACGTCTGCGGGCCGCGCAGCATCAGCACGGCCATAAGGACGGTGGCGCCCGTCTCGAGCCGGAACTCCCGGTCGAGGAATTGCCGGTATTTGGGCGCCCTCGCCCCATGTTCGCGGAACATCCCCGATAGCCGCTTGCGCTGCAAGGAATCCAGCGCTTCGCGCACTTCGTCTTCGGTCAGGTTGGTGACGGGGTTGCGGTTATTTTTTTGATTAGCCCCCAGCCGCACGGCGTTCTCGGTCATGGGGTAGTAGTCGGGGGTGGCGAACTGTTTCTCGATGAGGGTGCCCAGCACCCGCACTTCGGTCTCGTTCAGGAGGTCCACGGCGGGATTGTACCGCACCCGCTAGGTCAGGAAATATGACCGAGGAGCAGCCCATCGCTGCTCCTTTAGCGGCTTGGTTTCCCGGCTACCAGACCCACCAAGACCCGCCCTGGCGTTCCAGATTCAAAGGACGCATGGTGCTGGGAAGGGTGAAACTCCAGCGGGTACGCAGGGGCGAAACCATAGCCTCCTCTACGGGCTGCATCCCCACCGGGCGGTTCAGCACGGCCCGCACCACCGCCGGGCTCACCGCCTTGAAGCGGCTGGCTTCCTCGCCCGTGAGCGTCTTGCGCTGCATGGCCTCGTCAATGGCCCGGTTGCGGGCCTCCACCAGAGTGGTCTCGAGCTTAGCGCTGTCCGCACCGAGTTCTTTGGCGATCTCGGCGAGGGTTTTCCCGCCCCGGCCCAGCATCACCAGCTCCTGCGGGGTGACGCCTAGATAGCGGGCGGCATCGAGGTATAAGCCTGCTTGGGGCCGCTCGAGGCTGCGTAGGCTAGGGGTTGTGTTGGGTGAGGCTGGCGTAGCGACCTGCGCCATCCCCACGCCTATCGTCAAGGCCGCTATAACCAACAGTAACCGCATATTAGTCATATAAACCTCCTGTTTGCTCTATCGGGCTCGAGTTAAACCTAGCGCTAAGCACTTAAGAGCGTATTAGGCGATTTCAAAAAGCATGAGAGTGAAATCGCCGTCCAGCATAGGGTTTGCAACAGGTAGGTGGAATCTTGAGATAGGGCTGACCCGGCGACCAAATAGGGCTTTGGGCGGAGGTCAGGTCGGGCAGAGGCTAGTAATCTGAAGCGATGCAGGGTACAGACGTGACCTTTTTACGGCGGGCTATCGAAGCGGCGCGGCGCGCCAGGGCGAAGGGCAATCACCCCTTTGGGGCGATTCTTGTAGACCGCGACGGGAAGGTCTTGCTCGAGGCCGAGAACACGGTCGAGACCGAGCGGGACCGCACCGGCCACGCCGAGCTCAACCTGATGCGGATGGCCTCAAAGAAATACGACGCCGAGTTTCTGGCGAGTTGCACGCTCTACACCAGCACCGAGCCCTGCGCCATGTGCTCGGGGGCGATCTACTGGGGCAACGTGCGGCGGGTGGTGTACGGCTTGAGCGAGGCGGGGCTGCTCAAAATCACCGGGGACGACCCCGTGAATCCGACCATGCACCTGCCCTGCCGCGAGGTGCTGGGGAGCGGACAAAAGGCTATCGAAGTGGTCGGGCCAATGATTGAGGATGAAGCTGCAACCGTCCACGAAGGCTTCTGGCGATAAATACCCCCTCCTACACCGTAGGAGAGGGGACTATTCGGTGAAGCTGAGGCTCGAGCCAGCCCACTACCTTCCTACCTTCTTTGCAGATAGGCTGTTAGCAGCGCAACGGTGGCTTCTACATCGTCTTTATGCACCGACTCGGTGACAGTATGGATGTAGCGCGTGGGAACCGAGAGGGTGATGCTCGGGACCCCGGCGCGGCTTTTCTGGATTGCCCCTGCGTCGGTGCCGCCCAGCGGCAGGATTTCCATCTGGTAAGGAATCTTCTTTTTCTCCGCCAAGGCTACGAATTCCTGCACTAGCCAGCGCTGGCTGATGGCCGAGGAATCCATCACCTTGATGCCCACGCCCTTCCCGGTCTCGGTGACGGCGAGGTGAGGGAGGACTTCGGGAATGTCTACCGCGAGCGTAACGTCCAGCGCGATCCCGATCTCGGGTTCCACACCGTAAGCGCTGGTGAGGGCCCCGCGCAGGCCCACCTCCTCCTGGGTGGTGAACACCGCGTAGAGGTCGCAGCCGATTTTCTTGCCCTTGAGGCGGCGCAGGGCCTCGAGCAGCACGAACACCGCGGCCCGGTCGTCCATGGCCTTGCCGGTGAAGAAATTGCCCAGGGTCATGGCCTCCTGCCGCAGCGTCACCGGGTCGCCGACCCGCACCCGCCGTTTGACCTCCTGGGCAGAAAGCCCCACATCCACGAAAAACTCGCTGACCTCGGGGATTTTCTTCCGCTCTTCGGGTGTCGAGATGTGAATCGGTTTGCCCGACGGGTTCATCAACCCTGGCAAATCCCCGCCTGTGGCGTGAACCGTCACCTGCCGAGCGAAGAGATTGCGAGTATCAAACCCGCCCACGTTTTGCACCCGCAGAAAGCCTTTATCATCCACGTGCTTTACATAAAACCCGATCTCGTCGAGGTGAGCCGCCACCATTACCCGCTTGCCCGGCCCTTTTTTGTGGGCGATGAGGTTCCCCAGTGCATCGGTGCGCACCTCGTCCACCAAGCCCTTTAGCTCGGTCTGTACCAGTTCGCGCACCCGGTCTTCCCACCCCGGAACCCCAGCCACCTCGGAGAGTCGTCCCAGCAAGTCGAAGTCAAGGCTCATAGGGGACAGCGTAACCTTAGCGATGAGCAACGAGCAACAAGCTAGGAACACCGAAAGCTCAAGGCCTAAAGCCGAAGGCCAGATATCTTACGTCCAAAACAGGGATTGTTTTGATGCGGTTTTTGCCCTTCCAGACGGAATTTATGGCTTTAGCTTTGGGTCACGGAGCAAACTACGCCCCTAAACCAGCATCTCCGGCCTTCCGCTTTCGGCAAGACCCTGGTTCATCGCTCAATCGTCATGCCATCGTCACCCTCACGTGAGCATTCTGTGGAATAAAGTTGAATTGTGAGAAGGATGGGGGTAGAATCCCAGTCTAGTACATAAGTCGGTCAAAACCTGTGCTTGACACAAGTTTATACACCTACCATTTGAAATTTGCGTCAAGGTGGCTCAGGTTGTGTCAGGGGGGACGATGAACAAAGTCAAGAAACTCGAGCAGCTACGCAAGGCCAACCGGGGCCTGCTGGAAGAACTCGAGGAGGATTGCCGGGCCTACGCGGTATCGGTGAGCTTGCTCAAAGAACAACGAACCGGCACCAAGGGCTATTACAGCCAGCTCGAGGTCTTACAAAACACCTTGGTCGAACTACGGGCCAAGGCCAAGGAAGCCGACCGAAGCCTGAAAAAAGAGCACAAGCTGGGTCTTAAGTTGGCGGCAAATCAAGAGAAATAGCCACCCTCCAACCCTCCAATAGGAGTTCACCAAACCCCAAAAACTCAGCTCCAGACCCCGCGGGGCGGTGCACAGCTCCCCCGTTTGATCAGCCGCCCCGGGAACAGCAGCCGCACCGGTTCGGGCGGCGGCCCCTCCTCTACCGCTGCCAGCACCACTCGAGCCGCCGCCCGGCCCATGGTTTCCACCGGCTGCTCGATCACGTCCAGCGGCGGCGTAACCAGGCTCGTCCAGGAGTAGTTGTCGAAGGTCAGGAGTGAGACATCTTCGGGGATGCGCAGCCCCAGCTCGCGCACTGCCCGGAAGGCCCCGGCGGCCTCGGTCCCAGTGAGGGAAAAGAGCGCGGTGGGGGGCTCATCCAGCCGCAGCAGTTCGAGGGTTAGGGCGTAAGCTGCCTCCTCGCTGCGGGGGATAGCCCGTTGGTAGGTGGGATTGGGGGAGAGGCCCACCGCATTGAGGGCCAGCGGGAACACCCTCGAGCGCTCGTCGGGGGTCAGGGTGGGGTGATAGGCCCCCAGGCTGGCGATCCGGCAGTGCCCCAGATCGCGTAGGTAGCGCACCCCCTCGAAGACGCACCCCTGGGCGTCGAGCATCACGTAGCCGAAGGGGCTGCCCGGGTAGAAGTGGTCGATTTGGAGGATGTAGGTGCCGCGCTTCTGCATCTGCTTGAGGTATTCCAGGTTGGGCGAGCCGAAGGCCGAGCGCAGGAGCAAGCCACTGACCCGCTGGCCGCTGAACATCCTAAGGTTCTCCAGCTCGAGGCCTGAGTCATACTCGCTGTCGGCGACCATCAGGGCGTAGCCTCGGGCGCGGACCTCGTGGGCCACGGTGCGGATCAGGGCAGCAAAGAAGGGCTCGATGATGTTACCCACCATTAGCCCCACGGTGCGGGTGCGGACCCGCCGCAAGCTGCCCGCAAGCTGGTCAGGCTCATACCCCAGCTCCTCGATGGCCCGCTGGACCCGAGCGAGGGTAGCCGGACGCAGCAGCCGGGGCTCCTGGATGGCCCGTTTGGCGGTGGTGGGGGAGACCCCCGCGCGTTTGGCGACATCAAGAATATTGGGCACGTGACCATTGTAACCAGGACGGGGCTTGACAACCAGTACCGGTGTGGCTATTGTGATGGACACGAGACCATTCAGCGCGTCGCGGCCCTCTCGTAGCGGGAGTTCGAGTATGGGTGGCTGATTGTTGCATAAATGGTCACGTGACCATTACTTGCAGTCTGCACTACGGAGGTCAGGGTAGAGCGTGTGAACGAGTCGCGGTGAGTCTTTCGGCCCAAGCCCCTTTTCCCTGGAGGAACGCTATGCGCTTGTGGAAACTCCTGTTCGTCGGTGCCAGCCTGTCGCTCTCGGCGGCCTTGGCCCAAACCACCCTCACCATCGCCACGGTCAACAACCCCGACATGGTGACGATGCAAAAGCTCAGCGGTGAATTCGAGAAGAAGTACCCCAACATCAAGCTCAACTGGGTGGTGCTGCCCGAGAACGAGCTGCGCCAGAAGGTCACCACCGACATCGCCACCAACGCCGGTTCCTACGACGTGTTGACCATCGGCACCTACGAGACCCCAATCTGGGGCAAAAACGGCTGGCTGGTCGAGATGAGCGGGCTGCCCGACTCGTATGACCTCGAGGACGTGCTCAAGCCAGTGCGAGCCGGTCTTTCCTACAATGGAAAGCTCTATGCTTTACCCTTCTACGCCGAGAGCTCGATGCTGATGTACCGCAAAGACCTCTTTGCGGCCAAGAAGATCACCGTCCCCGCCCAGCCCACCTGGGACCAGGCCATCGGTTGGGCCAAGCAACTGCACGATCCCAGCAAGGGGGTCTACGGCATCTGCCTGCGCGGGCTGCCCGGCTGGGGCGAAAACATGGCCTTCCTGACCACCCTCATCAACACCTATGGCGGGCGCTGGTTTGACGAGAACTGGAAGCCTCAGATCAACAGCCCCGAGTGGAAGAAGGCCATCGGCCAGTATGTCGAGCTGGTGACGAAGTACGGGCCTCCGGGTGTGACTGGCAACGGCTTCACCGAGAACCTGACCCTCACCTCCGACGGTAAGTGCGCGATGTGGATTGATGCCACGGTGGCTGCGGGCTTCTTGGAAAACCCCAAAAGCTCCAAAGTGGCCGGAAAGATGGGCTACGCCAAGTCTCCGGTGGCCGTGACCCCCAATGGCTCACACTGGTTGTGGAGCTGGGCTTTGGGCATCCCCAAATCTACCAAGCACGCTGAGGAGGCCAAGACCTTCATCGCCTGGGCCACCTCCAAGGACTACATCAAGCTGGTCGGCAGCACCAATGGCTGGGTCTCGGCCCCTCCGGGAACTCGTTACTCCACCTACTCCAACCCCGACTACCTCAAGGCCGCGGTCTTCGCCAAGATCACCCTGGACTCGATCAACAGCGCCGACCCCACCAAGCCCACCCTCAAACCGGTGCCTTACGTCGGGGTACAGTTCGTGGCGATCCCTGAGTTCCAGGCCATCGGGACCCAGGTGGGGCAGTTCATCGCAGGAATCGTGGCCGGGAAGACCAGCCTTGAGGACGGGCTGAACCAGGCCCAAGCCGCGGTTGAGAAGACCATGAAGGAAGCGGGCTACCTGAAGTAAGGTTGGTGGGCCTGAGGGTTGAACCGCCTTTGGGCCCACAGCCTTGTAGGGTCGAAGGTTGAACACTGAATTCGGATACGTGTGCTATGACAGAGGGCCTATAATCCCAACGAATCCCGCTCCGTACCGAACAGATGGTCGGCCTGCGTGGGGTGGGTCTGCGACCCACCCCCTCCAAATCCTAACGCACAGGTTTCCTATGACCACCAACCTTCCGCGACCGCGCACCCGCCCCGTCGCCCGGGGCCCTAACACGCTATGGCTACTCGGCCCAGCGATGCTGGTGCTGATCGTCTGGACCCAGGTCCCCTTCCTGCTCTCGATCTACTACGCCTTCCAGCGCTACAACCTGCTCTATCCCGAGCGCAAGGGATTTGTCGGCCTAGCCAACTTCGCCTCATTAATCACCGACCCGATCTTCCAGGTCTCGCTCGTACACACCCTGGTGCTGGTGGGCTCGGTGCTGGTGGTGACGGTGGTAATCGGCCTCTTTCTGGCGGTGCTCTTTTACCAGGAGTTCCCTGGGCGGGCCTTGGCCCGCACCCTGGTGATCTCACCCTTTTTCGTGATGCCGGTGGTCTCGGCCTTGGTCTGGAAGAACATGCTGATGCACCCGGTCTACGGCCTATTCGCCTGGATCGCTACCAGCCTAGGCCTCAAGCCGGTGGACTGGCTGGCCCAATATCCGATGCTCTCGATCATCCTCATCGTCTCCTGGCAGTGGATTCCCTTCGCCATGCTCCTGACCCTAACCGGGCTGCAATCCCTCTCGCGGGAACAACTCGAGGCTGCCAAGATGGACGGGGCCAACGCCTGGCAGGAGTTCCGCTACATCATCGTGCCGCACCTGGCCCAAACCTTGAGCGTGGTGATCATGCTCGAGACCATCTTCCTGCTGACCATCTTCGCCGAAATCTACGCCACCACCTCGGGTGGACCGGGACTAGAAACCACTACCCTGCCCTACTTGATCTACCTCAAAGGCTTCAACGACAACAACATCGGTATCGCCAGCGCAGGGGCAGTGTTCGCAGTAATCCTAGCGAACCTGGTGGCGACCTTCGTGCTGCGGTTGATCGGGCGCAACCTGCAAGGGGGTAGAACATGACCGAGGGTAAGCGTACACGCTGGGAACTGACTGTCCTGGCCTACATAGCGGCCTTGGTCATGTTCTTCCCGATTTTCTGGATGTTCGTGACAGGCTTTAAGACCGAGGCCGACGCGGTGCAACTGCCGCCCAAGCTGTTTTTCATGCCCACGCTCGAGAGCATCCACGAAGCGCTCAGCCGCAGCAACTATGGCGGGCATTTCCTCAACTCGCTCATCTCGGCGGTGGGCTCGACAATCTTGGCTTTGATTCTTTCGATCCCGGCAGCCTTCTCGATGGCGTTTTACCCGACCCGCCGCACCAACGGTACGCTTCTGTGGATCATCAGCACCAAGATGATGCCCCCGGTGGGGGTGATCATTCCCGTGTACCTGGTTTTCATCCAGCTAAAATGGCTCGACAACATCTGGGCCTTGATGCTGATGTACACCGTGATGAACATGCCGGTGGTGATCTGGACCCTCTACGCCTATTTCCGCGACCTGCCCCATGAGATGATGGAGGCGGCCCGGGTGGACGGGGCCAACACCTTTCAGGAACTCGTCAACGTGCTGCTGCCGGTCTCCGGCCCGGCTATCGCCAGCGCGGCCCTGCTGAGCATCATCCTGGCCTGGAACGAGGCCTTCTGGAGCCTCAACCTCACCAACGCCCAAGCCCAGCCGCTCTCGGTATACGTGTCGTCCTTTAAGACCGCTGAAGGACTCTTTTGGGCCAAGATGTCGGCGGCCTCGATGATCGCCATCCTGCCGGTGATGGTGATGGGCTGGCTGGCCCAGCGCCAACTGGTGCGCGGTCTGACTTTTGGAGCTATCAAGTAGGGGTGGCCACCCTCACACGATCGGGGATTGATGGGCAGGCCCACGTGCCTGCCCCTACGAGAGAGAAGTATATGGTGACTGCGACGAGAACAATGCGAGCGGCGGTGATTACCGGGCCGGGAAGATTAGAGACCCAAGACCTTCCCATCCCCGAAGCTGGGCCGGGACAGGTGCGAGTTAAGGTGGCCTCGACCGGAGTGTGCGGCACGGATTTACACCTACTGGGCGGGCATTTTCATGCGGTGTTCCCGTTGGTTCCTGGACACGAAATCTCAGGGACTATAGACCAGATAGGCCAAGGCGTCAACGACCTGAAAGAAGGGGATGCTGTCGCGCTGGACCCGGTGGTGAGTTGCGGAAGCTGCCACTACTGCCATAAAGGGCTACGTCAACACTGCGAGCATTTCCAAGCCCTCGGGGTGACTCGAGCCGGTGGCTTCGCCGAGTATGTAGTGGCCCCTGCCGCTAACGCCTATACGGTGGGCAAGATGCCCCTACAGGTCGCCGCTTTCGCCGAGCCGCTGGGCTGCGTGGCCTGGGGCATCCAGCGTTTGAAGCCCGAACCCGCAACGAAAGCTTTACTCTTCGGAGTGGGGCCGATTGGGTTGTTGTTGATGCAGGCCCTGTTAGCTTCGGGGGCCTCGAGCGTCACCGTCGTAGACCCGATTGAGGACCGGCTCGAGCTGGCGAAAACGCTGGGCGCGAGCCGCACTCTCAAGACCGGCCCTGAGGTGATGACTCAACTTAAGGACTTAGAGCCCTACGGCTTCGATATCGTCACCGAGGCGACAGGGCGGCCCGAAGTGGTGCAGGAGATGCCAAACCTGGCGACCAAGGGCGGCAAAATTCTGATTTTCGGGGTGAGCCCGGATGATGCCACCGTGCAGATGAGCCCCTACCAAATCTTCCAAAACGACCTGACCGTGTTGGGCAGCTTTTCACTGATGGGGACGGTCCCAATGGCGCTTGAGTGGCTGGCAAGCGGACGGGTGAATGTTGAACCGCTAATCACCCACCGGCTGCCCATTGAGCGGCTGAACCAGGCCCTAGACTACAAAAACCATCCCGGCATGGCCGGGGCACAGAAAGTCTTGATTGAACCGGGGGCCACATGACCAGTATGTTTTCTTTAGAGGGCCGAATCGCCGTTGTCACCGGGGCCAGTCGGGGCATCGGGCTCGAGATTGCCAAGGCCATGCACACGGCAGGAGCGCACATCGTCGTGGCGGACATAGACGGTGATGCCGGGGCGAGATCTGCGAAGGAACTCGAAGGGGATTTCGTCCACACCGATGTTACCGACTCCGGCTCGGTCAGAGCGATGGTGGAAAGCGTGGTGGCAAACCACGGACGCATAGATTCCATCGTCAACAACGCCGGGGTGGTGCGCAACACCCCCAGCGAAGATGTCCCCGACGAGGAGTGGAGCTTTGTGCTCAAGGTGAACCTCGATGGGGTGTTCTGGTGCTGCCGCGAGGCCGGGAGGGTGATGCTCCGCCAAGGCAAAGGCAGCATCGTCAACATCGCCTCGATGTCCGGGGTGATCTCGAACTATCCCCAACCCCAGGCTGCCTACAACGTCTCCAAAGCCGGAGTCATCATGCTCACCAAGTCGCTGGCGGGCGAGTGGGCACGGCGTGGGGTGCGGGTCAACGCGATCTCGCCCGGCTACATCGCCACGCCGATGACCAAGAAGGGCCTCGAGATTCCCGAGTGGCGCGATACTTGGCTCTCCAGCACCCCCATGGGCCGCCTCGGGGAACCCGCTGAGATCGGGCCGCTGGCGGTGTTTTTGGCCTCGGATGCCAGCAGCTACATGACCGGGAGCAACGTGCTGATTGACGGGGGATATACGTCTTGGTAGGCGGGACCGAGAGTTAGATGCAATCAGCGCCTGGCTCGGGCTTTTTCGATAACCGAGGAATGGGGTTCCTGAGGGCAATATCTCTTGCAGTTTATATCTCCCGCAACAGGCTTTGTAGGGTTTCGGGCAGAAGATGTCGGTAGGCCGCCACGCTGCGCTCGCTGGTTTTGAGCTGCAAAAACCGCCGCGCGGTGTCCTGGAGGATAGGCATCAGCTCGGGGGTTTTGATGGTTTCGGCGAGCAGGTCGCGCAGTTGGGCCTCGAGCCGGGTCTGGGCCAGATACCGCGCGGCCTGGAGCGCGTCGCCCTCGAGTCGCCCCTTGAGCGGGAAGCGGGTCAGGCGGGCCGCCTCTCGCTCGACAAGTGCGCTTGTGAGCAGTTTCTGGCAGCTCTTGCAGGGGCTCTCCGCGCTGGGCTTGCCACAGATCACGCAAGGGGGGTTGGGGTCGGCCTTCTGCTTCTGGATCACCGCTTTCCCAGCCTTGAGAATCGCGTTTCGTAGGGTTTCGGGTGCGGCCTGGCTGAGCTTGCGCAGGCCTGATTCCTCGTCGGGACTGAGGGGTGGGAGTGGGTTGGCCTTGTCCTTGCGCTTAGGCTTGCGCTCCATCACCCGCTCCTTGAAGCGGATGTCGCTCACCACACCAGGCAAAACCTGCGCGTAGCGGGCAATAAACTTCTCCCGCTCGTACTTGAGGTGAAAGGCCGCGGCCGAGTCGGGCACGCTCACCGTGAGCACCCCGTCGGTGAGGTCGGTGGCCTCGGAGATTTGCGCTAACATCTCCCCCGCCACCTCCGGCCATAGCGTGAGGGCTTTGCCGCGTCGCAGACCGGCCTCGAGGCCCTTGGTCTTGAGGAGTTTGTTGAGCAGTTCGGCGGGGCGTTTGGCGGTCATGCGAGTCTAGTTTACTGGGCGGGGAAAGCAACTAGCTGTGAATAATCAGCAATGAGTAAAGACAGACCCCTCCACGTTGGCGAGCGCCCTGTAATCTCATACACCGCAACCCGTTCACCCGGCCCCCTGTGCCAGCGCCCGCGTTGCACTAGGTCCGCTAGGGCCGGGCTTTGCCCGTGCGAGCGGGGGTGCTTAGGAGAGCGCCCTAGCGCGGAGCCGGGCGCACCTTGGCTCGCAGGGGGCGCTAAAGGCACCAGGACGATTACGAAATTGCCGAGGTCATCGGCAATCGTGGGGGGTCGCCCTTGACTTTCCTCATCGCTCATTGCTAGTTGCTCGTAGCCAAAAACTTGTAAGTTATAGCTCGTGGACTTATCTCCGGCACAATGGGCAGTTGCCACCGTCGCAGCAGTCATCGTAGGCGGTTCAAAATCAGGCGTACCAGGAGCGGGCATCCTGGCGGTGGCGATGTTCGCCGGGATATTTCCGGCCAAAGTGTCCACCGGGGCACTGCTGCCCCTCCTCCTGGTGGGAGACGTGCTGGCGGTGCGGATGATGCACCGCCACGCCGACTGGGCGCAGCTCTGGCGCATCTTCCCCTGGACGGCCATAGGCGTGCTGATGGGGGTTTGGGTGCTCGCAGCGGTGAACAACGCGCAGCTACGCCTGATCATCGGGGGGCTGATCGTGGCGATGACCCTGTACCAGTTCGCGGTGCGAACGCTGCGCCGCCTGCCGGCCGTGCCGGGGCATTCGCCGGTGTTCGCGGCCCTCATGGGGATTTCCTCAGGCATCACCACCATGGTCGCCAACGCGGCGGGGCCGTTCACCACGCTCTACCTGCTGGCGATGCGGCTGGGGAAGCTCGAGTTCGTCGGCACCACGGCGTGGTTTTATCTGGTGGTCAACCTGTTCAAAGTGCCGTTTGCGACGAGCCTGGGGCTGATCACCCTAGATTCTCTACGCGTCAATTTGTTGCTGGCCCCAGCAGTCATTGTGGGTGCATTCCTGGGACGATGGCTGCTGCACCGCATTGACCAGAACATGTTCGAGTTGGTCGTCTTAATTCTTGCGCTGC
This sequence comes from Meiothermus sp., assembly GCA_040290005.1. GTDB lineage: Bacteria > Deinococcota > Deinococci > Deinococcales > Thermaceae > Meiothermus. The sequence continues at coordinate 9,055 of PSMF01000059.1, read as the reverse complement.
TGGGGGGCTTGAGGCTGTTGTTCTAGACTGCCTCCATAAACTGGTTCTCCATCCGCGCGATCAGCCGTCCGGGGTCGGGCTGCATGGCTTTGCGCTCCTCGGAGCCAAAGTAAGCCGCGTCGAGTTCATCCCAGTTTTTGCCCTCCTCCAGCGCCATAATCCAGACGAACTGGTTGGTGCTGGGCACGGTCCAGGCCCCCAAAACTTGAAAGCCGAGTTTCTCGCGCAGAGGCCGGATTTTTTGAGCCCACTCCGAAGCGAACTGCTCGAGCTGGCCCTTATTGATCGTATAAATACGAAGCTGGGTTTTCACGAACATATTTTACGAGGCGGTCTGCAACACCCCGGCTTCGATGTTGATGACTGAACCCATCCCCGGCGTTTCTAGACCCGCCAAAATCGCCTGTGGCAAGCTCCCCGCGTAGGCCAACAAAGCCCCCTGCCGCCGCGCGTCAAGCTCGGTGTGCCACTCGTCCACCAGCAGGAGCGGGGCTTCCTCGTAGTGCTGCCAGAGCAGGCGGTGTTCGGCCAGGCGAAGGGCTAGGGCGATGCTCCTCGACTCGCCCCGGCTGGCGAACTTGGCCGCCTCGCGCCCGGAGAGGAGCAAGGTCAGGTCGTCGCGGTGCGGGCCGAGCTGGGTCACGCCCCGCTCTATATCCTCCTGGATGCTGTCCTCGAGCGCCCCGGCAAACCGCTCGGGGTTCACCGTCTCGAACAGCTCGAGGCCCAGTTCTCCCGGTGCGAGTTCCGAATACGCTTCCTTGGCGAGCGGCGACAGCTTGGAGAGCATTCGGCGGCGCAGCGACAGGATTTCGGTGCCGTATTTGACCAGTTCCGCGTTCCACACCCCGATGCCTTTGCCACCGATCTTCAAGACTGCGTTGCGCTGACCCAGCGCGCGGGAATACGCCGAGGTCATCGAGCGGTAGCGAGCCGAGAAGCGCGAGAGCAGCAAATCGAGAAAGCGGCGGCGCTCCTCCGGGCCACCCAGGACGAGTTCTAAGTCGTCTGGCCCCAGCAGCACCGCTCCTGGAAGCTGCGAAAGCTCGCGGATGCTGGCGGGCGATTCGTTGAGCTTGTGCTCGCGTCCCTCACGCGAAAGCTTGACCTCCAAGCGGCTCGGTCCGAACTGGGTCTCGATGTCGGCGTGCATCCAGGCCTCGCTTTCGCCAAAGCAGATACGCTCGAGCATCCCGTTTCTCAGGTCGCCGCCCAGAACGAGTTCGATGGCCTCGAGCAAATTGGTCTTTCCTTGAGCATTCCCGCCTACGACGGTACTCAAGCCGGGCGGTGGGACAAACTCGGAACTCACCAGATTGCGAAAATTTTTCTGCCGAAGGCGCAACAGCCGCACTAGGTTATAGGCTAAACGCAAACCGGGAAATGCTCAATGTCGTGGGTAACAAGAGACGTTGACCGTCAACCGTTTACGGTAAAGAACTGTCGCAAGTCTCGGGTCAAAGACAAGGTTTTGGCCTGAGACATGCGACCTGTGACCTGTGACAAAACATTTGCGGTTAACGGTCCACCTTAAGCGGTAAACATCTTTCCTGGAACCATTCAGCCCAATCGCAATATGTTCATGGCATAATACGAACCTATGCGCCGCTCAGCCAGCATGACCTTCATATTGGTGGTTTTTCTGATTGACACGATGGGGCTGGGCCTAATCATCCCGGTTTTGCCCAAGCTCATCGAACAGCTTTCCGGGTCTTTGAGTGCAGGCTCGCTGTACAACGGCGTGTTCATCGCCATTTACTCGGCCATGCAGTTTGTTTTCGCGCCGCTTTTAGGAGCCCTCAGCGACCGCTATGGCCGCCGCCCGGTGCTGCTGATTTCGCTGTTGGCAACGGCACTCGACTACTTAATCGCAGCTCTTACCCCGAACCTGTGGCTGCTCTTGGTCACGCGCATCATCGCGGGGGTGCTGGCCTCAACCTTTAGCGTGGCAAACGCCTACATCGCCGATGTCTCGGCCCCCGAGGAGCGGGCCAAGAACTTTGGCCTGGTAGGGGCGATTTTCGGGATGGGGTTCATCCTGGGGCCAGCGCTGGGTGGGCTTTTGGGCAATGCCGGTTTGCGGCTGCCGTTCTACTTCGCGGCTGGATTAGCTCTGCTGAACGCCTTGTACGGCTACTTCGTGCTGCCGGAGTCGCTCAAACCGGAGAACCGCAGCCCCAAGCGGCCCTCGCTGACAAATCCTCTGGCTTCGCTCTCGGTATTGGGGAAAATCCCGATGGTTCGCGGCCTGAGCATGAGCATCGTGCTGCTGAACCTGGCCTTTCAGTTCCTCTACACCATCTGGGTGCTCTACACCGCCTACCGCTTCGGCTGGACGACGTGGCAGACCGGTCTCTCGCTGATGCTGGTGGGGCTTGTCTCGGTGGTCTCACAGGGCTATTTGGTGGGCAAAATCGTGCCACGCATCGGCGAGCGGCGGGCGGTGCTGGTGGGCTTCTGGGTGGGGATGCTGACCTATCTCTGCTACGGGATGGCGACCCAAGGCTGGATGATGTACGCCGCGATTCTGCTTGGGCTCATCAGCGGGGTAGGGCAACCGGCGCTGCAAGCAATTGTCTCGAGGTCCACCTCCGAGCGGGAGCAGGGCACGGTGCAAGGCGGCATCGCCGCACTGGCGAGCCTGACGGGAATCGTCGGGCCAGTCCTGGGTGGGTTTATCTTCGCCCAATTCGCTAAGGAAGGCGTGGCCCCTTGGCTGGTGGGGATGCCTTTCTTCTTAGGAACGGTGCTGTACGCGATTGCGCTGGCGAACACGCTCGTAACTTTCCGGCGGATACCCGAGGAAGGGAGTGGGGCCAAGCAGGTCACCTAAACCCCAGTTTCTACCCGTCGCTGACGGCTCAAAATCAACCCAGCGACCAGCGTCAGCAACAGATTTGCCCAAAGCCACGCCATGTCCGCGCCTCGCCCTGAAATCCAGGTCAGGTTGCCAAAGAACACGATGTCCCAAAACAGGTGTGAGGCCAACCCAAGCGCGAAGGGAAACACCAGCCGAGGTTCAAACCCTGTCCCCCAGGCAAAAATCAACAGCGGTAAAACGCTGTGGGTGACGGGACTGCGGTGAAAACCGATGCCCGCAATCAGGTCCCAGTCGGGTATCCAACTCCCCAGATAGAGGGCGCAAAGCGCGGGAATCCACTCCGACACCTTGTCGGGCAAATACTTCTTTCCCAGGCGGAGCAAAAGGGCGATTACCAGAAAACCGGCAGCGACACCCGCATGAACCAGTCGGTCGGTGGAGAAGGCCGCCATATGCGGCACGAACTCCGCCCCCACAACTGCCGGCGCGGTAAAAACCACGATTCCTAGGGCGCTTTTCATATATCGGATCGTTGTAGGGGCCATTCCTTGCGTTCGCCCCTACAAAAATACCAATGTTTCAGAGGGCGCGGCGAATCGCGGCCTCGTCGGCCTCGGTGTGGCCGTAGAGGGTGACTTCCAAGGTGTCGGGGAAAACCTTGATCTCCTCAAGCATCGTCCGCACCACCGCATCCACATCTAGCCCGCCGACCCCCGTTCCCAAGAGTGGAAAGGCCAGGGTGCGGATATCCTGGGCCTGGGCCAGTTCCAGGGCACTCTTGGTCGCGGCGCGGACGGTCCCCAAGCTGGCGGGCTCGTCCCCCAGCACCGCCGCGTGGATTACATAGCGCACCTTCAAGTTCCCCGCCCCGGTGATGGCCGACTCGCCCACGCGAATTTTGCCGATGGTGTCGCAGGCTTCTTGAATACTCGGCCCACCTTTGCGTGCGATGGCCCCGGCCACCCCGGAGCCGAGCTGAAGATAGTTGTTGGCCGCATTGACCAGGGCTTGCCCGGTGAACTCGGTGATGTCCCCCTTAGCGATGCGAATCAGCGCCATAGGCCGATTCTAACGGGCTTTTCCGGTGTCGGCTGAGCTCGAGCCCCCCACCGGGGCCGACGCGGGCCGGAGGCTAACCGGGGTGAGACTGGGTAGGGGCCGGTTCGCCTGCTGAATTTCGCCGCCAGGTCGTGCATAGGTCAGGCCCTCAACCAGCATCCCAGCCCCCGCTGAGGTTTCGAACAAGGTGGGGACGGTCTTCCATCCGCCGGTTGCAGAAGTGGCCTGGTAGACATGGAAGTGCAGGTGCGGGCCGCTGGTATAGCCGGTGTTGCCAGAAAAACCGATGGTCTGCCCGCGTCGCACCTGATCACCGACCTTGACCAAGCTACCGCCAAAATGCAGATGGGCGTAGTGGGCGAAGGTGCCGTCAGGGTGCAGGACCGTGATGTAGTTGGCGCAGGACTTTAGGGCCGGGTCTACTCGGCCCACGCTGTACTCACTTTGCACCGCCACCACCACGCCCTCCCTGGCCGCGTAGATCGGGGTTCCCTCAGGGAGAGCGAAATCCAGAGAGTACTCGAGTTCCTTCTGGTGCGAAAAGGCCCCGTCGTAGCCCTGGTTGATGCGGAAGCTCTGCCCCGGTGCGAAGGGCAAGTCGTAGACCGCGCCGTCGGGGACGGCGTTGATGTCGCCCATGATGTAGTGCCAGCTATAGCTGAGCGACCAGGGAACCGCGGGTTGCGCAGGCTTACCCCAGAAGGCCAGGGTCAGACTGCGCGGCGGGAAGACCTGGACGAACTTGGTCCGCCCTGAGAGGCTCAGATTGGTCCCGCGCACCTCAAACTCGAAGGTGACGGGAGCAAAAAGCGGGTTTTGTACGAAGACGTAGCGGTTGCCAAGCACACGGGTTTCCCGCACTTGCGGCTGTGCGGAGTTTCCCCCGATTTGGGCCAGCGACAGCGAGAAGAACGAGAGGAAAAACGAAAATGTTAGGAACCGCACAGCCGTAAGCTAGCAAATATGCCCTCTCATCGAGGCGCAGATGCACACGATCACCCTTGGCTAAAGAAAATCTAATCTTCACGGGGCTTTTCGCGTAGCTCGAGGCCCCGCAGCACCAGATTGGCAAAGACGATCGCCAGCGTACCCGGCAGAGCGTAGAGGATAAACCCTGCTCCGCTGAGCGAACCCACCGCCGCCGCTCCCCACAGCGTGGCGGCGGTGTTCAGACCGCGCACGCTGATCCCTCCGTCGCGCAGAATCACCCCGGCCCCCAGGAAGCCGACCCCCGAGACCACCTGGGCCGCGATACGGGTGGGGTCGCCCGCGCCCATCAACCCCGAGAGCATCACGAACTGCGCCGCCCCGCAAGCCACCAGGGCGTTGGTGCGAATTCCGGCCAGCCCCTGGCGGCGCGAGCGCTCGAAACCGATGGCCGCGCCAAGCGCGAGGGCGACAACTAGGCGTAGGGTGAACTCAGGGACACTCATCGCTCTCCTTTTTCTCCCAGAATCTGACGGGCCGCCAGGACAGGCCTATCCTTTGGTGATTCGCCACCCCGTAGACACACCCGTCCGATTCTGGGGGCCCTCGCGGCGCCAACCTGGTCCGGGAGTAGATATTTGAAGTGCAAGTATACCCGCTTTGCCGCAGCCCCTAGGGTTTCTCCAGGGCCAGGCGGGTGTAGGCCAGCCGGAAGCCCATCCGCTCGATGTTGCGGGCTGACTGACTCCCCGGCGAAGCCATCACCGCCGCCAGGTCGCAGCCTTCTCGAGCCGCCAGAGCCAGCCTAGTCTCCAGCAGCGCCCGCTGAAGCCCGCGCCCCTGGTACTCCGGCGCGGTGGCTGCGCCGTTGAGGAAAGCCAAGCCGTCCCGTAAGGCCATAGCCCCGACGGCGACGGGTTTGCTGTCCGCCCAGGCGATAAAACTATGGGCCCTCGGGCGCTGTAGGGCGACCTGCGCGAACAGCGGGCTGTCCACCGGATGCGAAAAACCCCAGGCCGCACGCGAGGCCTCGAGCCAGTCCACCAGAGACTCCGCCTCACCAATCTCGACCCCGGCGGGGATTTGAGGCTCGAGCGCCGCCGCCTCGCGCACGTAAAAGTTGAGGAATCTACGAGCCAGGTAGCCGCGTTCACGCAGCAACCCTAAGGTCTCCTCGCGTCCCAGAGGGCAAAAAGTGATGCTCGGGGGAACGCCCATCTGAGCGCAACTTTCCTCAGCTTTAACTAAGGCCGATTCGTCCAACGCGGAGAACTCCAGTGCCCCGATGCAGTTTACCGGGAAGCGCGGCCCCATCAGCACGGCCCTTCCGCCGCCCACCGCTGTCACCTTGGCCCCCGCTCCCGCCCTGAGCCGGTTCAGGGTGTGGGCGTAGTCGGCGGCCCCCAGGATATCGGCCTGCTCGAGGCGCTGGGCCAGCTCAAGATCAATCACCAAGGAGTTCATAGGTTCATCAGCGTGGCCCGGACGTTTATGCGGTGAAACTCCCGGTACAAATCGGGGACCTGAGCCGGGTTCAATCCCATCTCGCTGACGATTCCCTCAAAGGGTAGACCCACCAACTGCGGCAAGTCCTCTCGCGCCTCCCATCCCTCGGGAAGTTGCGGTTTTGTGTGCTGGAGATGCCGCTCGAGGGTGGCGAAATACCCTAGGTTCCGGCTAATCAACTCCGGCCCGCGCCTCCCGCCGTGACAAGGAAGGATGGTCGTAGCGCCCAAGGCTTTGAGGGTTTGGATGGTCTGAAGCAGCACGGATAGCTGATCTGGGACTTCGACCTCGGGGAAGGGAAACTCCAGGGCATCAGCGGCCAACAGGGTTTTGATTTCGGGAATCCACATCACCACTTGGTCTTCCGCGTGTCCTGGAGCGGGAATCAGCTCTAAACTCAAATCCCCGCCGTGAATCTGAAACTGCTCATTGAAGGTGAGCGTGGGCTGGGCGATTCGCACATTTGCAAACCTCGCTTCCTGAGCCTGTTTCGTAGCCAATTTACCCGTGGAGGCGCGAGCTGCTGCCAGGCCCTTCTCGTGGGCCAAAATCGAGGCGGGATAGGGGCCATCCAGCGCAAAAACCGCGTTGCCCCAGGCGTGGTCATAGTGCTGGTGGGTGTTGATGACCAGGAGTTGACGGCCCTCGAGATCGGCTCTGGCCGCTTCCATCACCTGCGCGGCCTCTTCCGGGGTGCCGAAGGTGTCCACCACCACCGCATACCGCCGCGTCAGCACCACAAAGCAGTCCACCTCCTCGCCCGCGCGGAACATCCGCACCCTGCGGTGCGGGGTGGAGAGTTCAACCAGCGCGGGGTTCATAGCTTGTAGTGCGCGTAGGGGTTTTCGTGCGGCGGGCCGTCGGAAATCCACAGTTCCTGGGTCTTCAGGTTCATCACCACCGAGGCCACCGTGCGGTAAGGCTCGCCCAGGTCGTACTCCTCTTGGCTGGCGGTACGGCAGACCGCATAGGGTGCGCCGTCGCGGTCGCGCAGGGCCTGCTGAAACTCTTCCAGTCCCGGCTTATCCGATGCTGCGAGGCGGGCCTCGAGCCTGGCTTGCCGGTGATTCGAGCGGTCCAGCCACTCGATGGGCGGAACCCCGATCCCGTAGCGCTCAGGAGCCACGAAGTGGTTGGCGTGGACCAGTTGGCGCACATCCTCCCACACCGCCACCGCATTGGGCGCGACTTCTAAGTCCACCGCCCTATCGCCCTGCCCCACGATAAAATTTCCCGACGAGGTGCGGGGCTCTTCGCTGATGGCTTTGGTGGCTCGCTCGAGCGTCCGGCCCCGCAAAGCCTCATAGGTGCGCAGGTGGAAGGGTTTGCCCAACCCGGCCCAGTTGTCCCCCACCGCCACCAGACCGTTGATGCACAGCCCCAATCCGTGCGAGTTCAGCCCAATCTTCCCGCCGAAGATGCCCGCCTCGGTGAAGGCCAGCACCCGCGTTCCGTCCGGTTCCTCGATGTGCTGGAGGGCGCCCCGCGCACCCTCGAGCCAGTCCCAGTTCTGCCCCATCCACAAGGCTCCGTCGGCGGTGTGCGCCGGGAGCACGGCAAAGGCGGTGCAGCCGTTGGGCGCTTCGTGGGCGATGTACTGAGGGGCCGCGTCCTGGCCGAACTGGTAGTAGATGATCTCGTAGCGCACGTTGAGCGTGGCGATGTCCACGAGCGGCTGACCCGCGCCCGCCGCGATGCCCTCTAAGCCCTGCGAGTAAGCCGGGCTCTGCTGTCGGATGGCCTTCAGATAGGTCTCACCGCGCCGCCGGGCTTCGGGCGGGGGCAGCTTACACTCGGTCTCGAAGCGGTGGAAATACAGCTCGAGGTTGTGGGCGACCGCGTCCGAGAGGGCTTTCCCCTGGGCTAGTCCTTGATCATAGGGGGAGCCGGAGAGTTTGAGGTAAGGCAGGCTCATAGCTTCTCCTTACAGTTGTATCATTTCACCGCCTGGAAAAGCGGAATCTTTGGGGTAGAACGAGTCACCGAATTCATTTGGGAAACTGTAGGGACGACCGGCGGGTCGTCCGCTCACGCGCGTCCTTTCGTCAACGAATCCTGCTTAACCGTTGTCATGCCCCGCGGAGCGAAGTCGAGATATCCCACACGCGCGTCGCTTGTCAACATCTAGGGCACAGGACGACGTTTTTCAACGTAGGAATATCAGATTCTTCGCCAAAGGCAGGCTCAGAATGACAACGGTAATGGTTTGGTGGCTTGTCGCTTGCTGCTTGTTGCTTTTGGGGCTTCTAAGCTAGTTCAACTGGTACACGAACCCCTTGCCCCCGGCGTAGAGGCAACCGTCGAGGTTGATGCACTTCTGCCCGGCGTAAACCAAGGGCTCGGTAACTTCTTGTGGGGATTCCTCGAGCAGGCTGTAGATGGGCGTGTGGCCGTGCACCAGCCGGGTCGCGCCGAACTTCTCCAGAAAATGCTCGGCCCGCGCCACACCACCGTTCCAGAAGGCCATCCGCGAGGCAAACCGCTCCTCCAGCCGGTCTCAGACCTCGGTGTTCTCCGACTCCAGAATCCCGCCGATGCGGGCGTTGATCTCCTCCAGCCCTGAGCCGTACTCGAGGTAAAAATCGCTGTCGGCGTGCATCAGCAAAGTATCGCCCACCAGCGCCAGGGCGGGTCTTTGGCGCAGCCAGGCCACGTGCTCCGCGGTGAGCCGCTCGAGGTCGTGGGGCTGCCCCCTGGCCCGCCGCCACAGCTCTAAGAAACTCAAGGCCACCCCGTCTTCGA
>PSMF01000058.1:0-21677 GCA_040290005.1 Meiothermus sp. | reverse complement strand
GGGAAGGTCTCGCTGCCCCCGTCCGGGCGGCGGATGTAGAGCAGGTTGACCCGGATCGGGAGTTCGCCCCGCGCGTCCAGTGCGCGATATACGGCGTATAAAGGCGGGTCTACAGCAGGGTCGGTGGCGCTGGTGATGCCGAGAGCGCGGAGGTACTCGAGGCCCGCCCGCACCCAAGCCTCGTACTGTGCCTGCGACGGCTCGCCCATCGCTTTGAAGGCCAGGCCATAGGCGGTCTCGTAAAGGATGCCCTGGTCATAGTTGATTTCCCCGCCGGGGACGTGGGTTTCCGGGGTGATGCCCGAGAGTTGTAGCGCCTGCGAGTTGGTCGCGTGGATGTGGGCGCAGGTGCGGGTGAGCAAAACCGGGTTGCGGGGAGATGCCGTGTCCAACGCGATTTTGGAGGGCATGGATTTCTCATCCAGCATGGCCTCGTTCCAGCCGCGCCCCCACAGCCACTCGCCCGGTTTGAGCGTGGCAGCCCGCTCGGAGACGCGGCGGTAGATTTCCTCGAGGCTCTTAACTCCGCGCAGGTCGAGCATGGTGGTGCGCAGTTGCCCCACCTTCCAGACGTGGACGTGGGCGTCGTTGAAGCCGGGGAGGAGGGTGCGGCCCTCGAGGTTTATCCGCTTGGTATCGGGCGTGGCGAGGTTTTCAACCTCCGACAGCTTGCCTGTGGCGACGATTTTGCCGTCCGCGATGAGAAGGGCTTCGATGGACTGAAGGCTGTACACCCCGTTTTGCAGGGCCGGGTTGAGGATGTTGCCGCCGTGGAGGAGAGCGATGGAGGGCATGAACTTATGGTATTGCAGATTTTGAGAAGACTCAGAGTCTCGTACGGTGCAATTAAATAGTCAAGGGGCCATACGTAGCGCTATGGCCTGGTTCAGAGTGAAGCCATAGCTCAATACTGGGCAGGTTAGCTATGGCCTTGGCAACATCCTGGACGCGCTTTGCAGTGGCTTGTACTTCACGGCTGAAAATTAAGTAGATAGCTCGCTTATAACCAACTTTATTCAGAAACAGCGGGAGTTTATTCGAATCATCTTTTATGCCCTCCCTAATGGCGTTGGACGGTTTGATCTCAATGATTGCATAGTTGCCGCTCATATATCCAGGACAGTGAACTAGCAAATCGGGTTTTGCATAGTCTGCACCAAGCTCACGTAAGATTGGATGAGCTGCTTTATCAAGTTCACCGCTTAAGTAAAACTCTGATGTAGCGGGCCACAGACAGCGAAGTTGGTGGTAAAGCTCATAGCAGTAAACTCGCTCGCGATAGATTGGATCACCCCCATCTATAGAAACCTGGAAATACTCTGTTGCAATGCGTTCAGTTGCCCTTTCAAGCAGAGCGGTAAGTTCATGCATATCTTCTCCTATAACCAGTTACAGCCATTTATAGCCACCCATCCCCCACCCTATCGGGATTGCGCCAGATAATCAGCACACCGTAGTTGTCACAACTGGGGTCTTCCAGGTACTCAGGAATGATGCCCCAGACCGCATACCCGCGCTTAAGCTGCACCGAAATCACTGGGTCAGAGCGCTCGCCGCGCATCACCTCGAGCAAATACCTTTCAAGCGGCATCTCGTCCTTGACCTCGCCGTAGCCCTTGGGCATCGCCCCGGCAGTGTGCCCCTTGAGCCCCAGGCGGCGCACCAGACCCTGCCGCACGGTGTAGAGCAGGGTGGAAAGCCCGTGCCCTCGGTAGTCGGGGTGCACGCCGATGTCCGCGCCGTAGAGCCATTCGCCCCTAGGGTCGTGGGTGGAAAGGGTCATGTGGCCGGAGATGTCCACGAAGCGGTGGTGGATGTGGGCTAAGTCGAGCCGGACGATGAGGTCTGAGCTCGAGGCCACCACCTTGCCGCTTTCGCACTCCACCACGGCGTGCTGCCCCTCGGGGAAGTAGTGCATGTGGCTACGGAAATGGTGGGCCAGGGTCAGCTCGTCTTCGGCCAGGGTGGGGAAGCTGGCCCGCTGGATGGCCTCGAGTTCCTCCGCCATCCAGGGCTCGCTTTGCACCACCAGGAAGCGGTTGTCGGGACTGGAAAGAATTTCTTTCATAGCGAACCGTGTGTAGCAGCGGAGTTGATTTCCTTTCTCCTGTGCTGTATGGACTTTTCCAGTATCATCTTCCCCAGAAGTTCAACTCTTGGAAGGTCGAGTTTAGGTTGCAGCGAAGCTGCCATACGGGCGATCCCCAAGTTGAGAAACTCTATCTCGGTGGGCCTGCCCGCCCGGATGTCTTGCAAGGTGGAGATGAGTTGACCGTCAGACCGCTTGCTAATGAGCATAATCTGCTCCATCAGCTCGCTCTCGCTCAAGCTCATGCCGAGCCGGTCAGTCAGGGTGACACACTCCCGGACCAGCTCCCTTGCAAGGTGGGCAACCCCTTCGTCCCGGGCGAATACCCCATTATCCACCTCGAGCAGCGGACAAACCGAGTTGAAAACCGTATTGGCGACGGCCTTTTTCCAGGTCTCCCTTTCGATGTTGGCTTCGCTGCGAAAGGGGAAGCCCTGGGTGGTCAAAGCTTCGACGCAGCTCTCCAGCCCGGACCCGTCGCTGCTGACCACGCCTATCGGGGAAGCGGTGACGGGGCGAAAAGTATATTCGTGCTCAGAGGTGGCCTGACCGGTGGCATAGAGAACGCAGCGGTAGACCGGGAAGAAACGGGCCTCGAGGAAGGGCTTTTCCACCCCCACCCCGTTTTGCAGGAGGACGACTGGCCCCGTTGCCCCTTTGTCCCTGAGCGCCTGGGCAATCGCCGGGTTGGCGTAAGACTTGGCGGTGACGACGAGAAGGCCCTCGAGGCGCGTCAGCTCTGACAGGGAGACGGTTTCAACCGGGGCGCTGAAACGGTTTGCGCCGCTGTGGACGGTGACTGTCACCGTGCTCCTCACAGCATCGTTTCGGCTGGTGCGAACCGCGACCACCGACCTGCCCGCCCTGGCGAGGTGGGCAGCTAAGGGAAAGCCGATGGCTCCGCAACCCAGTACGTATATTGTTTCGGTTAGACCCATGCCTGCCTCTAGCGGCTCTTGATCCGCGTCCAGGCCTCGTCGTAGAGCTTGTCCTTCTCACCCTGGGTTAGGATGAACTCTAACACCTTCATCTGCGCCTCGCTGGGCCAGACCGCCGGGTTCTTGAGCAGGTCGGGCTTCATCAATGGCTTGGCGGCGGCGTTGGGGGTGGCGGAGTTCTGGTAGTTCGCCAGCCGTGCGCCAATCTTCGCGTCTAGCAGGAAGTCGATGAACTTGTGGGCGGCCTCGGGGTTGGGGGCCTTGGCCGGAATCGCCATGTTGTCGAGGAAAAGCGTGCTGCCCTCTTTGGGGATGGTGAAGCCGTATTTGGGGTTCCCCCCCACCGTGCGCAGCGCGTCCTGGTTGTAGACCACCGCCGCCACCGCCTGCCCCGCCAGGAGTGCCTTGGTCGCCGAAACCCCACCCTGGAAGCCCAGGCTGTTCTTGGAGGCTTTGGCCGCGGTCATGGTGTCAATCACCCGTTTGAGCGCGGCGGTGTCGGTGGAGTTAATGCTCTGCCCCACGTAGCGCAGGCCGATGCCCAGCATCTCGCGCTGCGAGTCCATCAGGGTGAAGCGGCCCTTCTGCTGCGCCGGGTCGAAGAGGACGGACCAACTGGTAGGGGGCGTTTTGAACGCCTGGGTGCTGTACATCAACCCGACCGTGCCCCACAGGTAGCCCACCGTGTACTGGTTGCCCTTGTCGAACGGCGGGTTGGCGAACTTGGGGTCTAGATTCTTGATATTGGGAATTTTGGATTTGTCCAGCGGCATCAGCAGTTTCAGATTAATCATGCTAGGGATGATGAAATCCGAGGGGACGATCACGTCGTACTGCGAGTCGCCGCCCGCTTGCAGCTTCGCCAGGAGTTCTTCGTTGGACTCGTAGTAGCTGATACGCACCTTGATGCCGGTGGCCTTCTCGAAGTCGCTGACGATGGCCGGCTCGATGTATTCCGTCCAGGTGTACAGCCGCAGCTCTTTTTGCTGGGCCAAGGCCAGTGCCGCGAAAACGGCCAGTGCAAGCATTTTCTTCATAATCTCACCTCGTTATTCCTACGGTGAGGACGCAAAGCCTTGCGTTCCTACAACACGGTTTTGAGCTTCTCGGGGCCGATATTCGCCCCGCAGATGACGATGACCACGTTTTTTCCTTTGTACTGCTCGGCTGTTTTGAGAAATGCCGCCAGGGCCACGCCTGCTGCGCCCTCGAGGTTTTGACCCTCACCCTCGATAAATTCCCGCATCGCCGCGTGGATTTCCTCTTCACTCACCGTCACCCACGTGTCCACGAGCGTTCGACACAGGTCGAAGGTGATGGCACCGGGCTCGAGGCCGCCCGCGCTCCCATCCGAAATCGTGGGTTTCGCGTCAATCTCCACGATCCGGCCCGCCCGAACCGAGGCCAGCATCGCTGCATCGTTCTCTGGCTGGCAGCCGATAATCTGCACGTCCGGGCTGACCGATTTCAGGTATGACGCAATCCCCGAAACCAACCCACCGCCGCCCACCGTGACAAATACGGAAAGTCCCCTCTCCCCTTGTGGGAGAGGGTTAGGGTGAGGGGAGTGAATCGTAGATTCGCTCCTGCTGGAGGGTGCAGCACCACTTGACCTGCGGTCAAGACCCCCCTCCCCAGCCCTCCCCCACAAGTGGGGAGGGAGTTGGGTCTCGATTTCCACGCCAATGGTTCCTTGTCCCGCGATTACGTCCCCGTCGTTATAAGGTGATATATAAGAAAGCCCATGCTGACGCGAATATTCTCGAGCATACATCTCTGTATCCGCCCCATCCGTGCCGTAAAACCGCACCTCGGCTCCTAGACGGCGGATGGCTTCGAGCTTCGTCTTCGCCGCACCCTCCGGCACGAACACCACGCCCTTCGCGCCGAGCTTTGCCAGCCCCCAGGCTACGCCCGCCCCGTGGTTTCCGCTGCTGGCCGCCACCACGCCCTTGGCAAGCTGTTCCGGCGAGAGCGAAACCAGCTTGTTCAGCGCCCCGCGCACCTTGAAGCTGCCGGTGTGCTGAAGGTTCTCGAGCTTTAGCCAAACTTTGGCCCCCGTCGCTTGCGAGAAGGCCAGGGAGTGCACGAGCGGGGTCTCGAGCACGTAGGGTTTGAGGCGGGAATGGGCCTCGAGGATGTTCTTTACGTTAATCACGGGTCTTTGTAGGGGCGACCTTTGTGGTTGCCCTTCAATCTGGGTGTCAAGGGCGGGCACAAGATCCGCCCCTACGGGTTTACGCGCCTACGGTCATGGTCTTGTAGGTCGAGCGGATCGCGTCCGCCACCACGCCCAAGCCTTCGCGCAGCATGTCCTCGCCGATTTCCAGTGGGGGCAGGAAGCGGATGCAGTTGGTATAAAGCCCGGCACGAATCAGGATCACCCCGTTCGCCGACGCGGTTTTGATGGCCTCGAGGGTAAACTCCGGCCAAGGCTCCTTGCTCCCCGGATCTTTGACGAACTCCACCGCCATCATGGCCCCGATTCCGCGCACGTCGCCAATCACCGGGAAGTCTTTCTTCATCGGCTCGAAGGTCTCGCGCACCACGCGCTCGACCGTCGCAGCTTTGGCGAGGATTTCGGGCCTCGAGAGGTATTTGAGCGCTTCCACCGCCGCCACGTTGGCGAGCGGGTTCCCGCCGTAGGTGCTGCCCTGCCCGCCTACGTGCGGCGAGTCCATGATCTCCGCCCGGCCCGTCACCGCGCTGATGGGCATCCCCGCCCCCAGGCTCTTCGCTGAGATGAGGAGGTCGGGGATCACCCCGCTGTGCTCGATAGCCCATAGTTTCCCGGTGCGCCCGGAGCCGCTTTGAATCTCGTCGGCGATCATCACCGCGCCCGCCCCGTCGCAAACTTCTCGAATCTTACGCAGGAACTTGTGCGGCACGGGGATAAACCCGCCCTCGCCGATCACCGGCTCTATGACAATGGCCGCGAGTGCCGAAGGGTCAATGTGGGCCACCAGCGCATTTTCCAGGTTCCAGCAGCACCACTCGAGGTAATCCTCCGGGCTCATCCCCTTGGGCGTGCGGTAGAGGTTGGGCATCGGCAGCCGGTAGACCTCCGGCGCGAACGGCCCGAAGCCCTTTTTGAACAGGCTCCACTTGCTGGTCATCGCCATCGTGAGGTTGCTGCGCCCGTGGTACGCCCCTTCAAAAACGATGATGCCGTCGCGCCCGGTGAAGCGGCGGGCAAACTTCACCGCGTTCTCTACGGATTCTGCCCCGCCAGACGCGAGAAACGTCTTCTTGGGAAAGTCGCCGGGGGTCAGCTTGTTGAGCAGTTCGCAGACCTCCACGTAGCTCTCATGATTCGCCACGATGGAGCAGATGTGGATGAGGTCTTCGGCCTGGGCTTTGATCGCGTCCACCACGGCCTGCGGCGTGTGTCCGGCGGCGAGCACGCCGATGCCGCCCGCGAGGTCAATCAGGGTGTTGCCGTCCACGTCCTCCACGAGCGAACCGTGGGCTTTCTTGGCGGCGATGGGGCTGGCCTGGCCGAGTGCCGCCGTTACGGCGGCGGCGCGGCGGGCTTGCAGTTCCTGGCTTTTGGGGCCGGGGATGGGGGTTTTGAGGTTGATGTACGCCATGTTCTCTCCTTTATTCTTTGGCGTTTTGCGTATTGCGTTTAGCGTCTAGCATTTTGCTCATGGGGATTCGCTCGTGGGCTTGAAAACCGAGTGTCTTGTAAAAGGCTCGAGCTTCGAGATTATTCTCTTCGACTTGTAACTCGAGCGCTCCAATTCCCAGGCTGCGGCAGATTTGCTCGAGCTGGGCGAACACTCTAGACTCGAGCCCTTTGCTTCTATGACTTTCTTTGATAAACACATCGGTGACGGTAGCCTGCCGCCCGCCGAACTCTAAGTCGAAGCCGAAGGTCAGAATGGCGTAGCCCGCGTCCTCCTCGCCGTCCTGAATCAAAAATGCCCTACCGAGCGAGGTATCTTGTAGAAGTGTGTTCAGGCCCCGGCGAATCGAGGGTTCGCCAAAAGGAATCCCGTCGTAGGCGTAGTAGAGACGGATGAACTCGAGCAGCTTTGGCGCATCTTCTAGGGACGCGGGTCGAAGCGTGAAATTTTGGGTGTCAGACAGCATGTTCCACCTCCGGGAACGTGAGCGCGGGTGGCGGCTCGCTTCCCTGGAGGTGGAATGCAGGCTTTTTGGATGTCCATAACGATGCCTATAGCTTATCACAGATGACAGATGGCCGATAGCGTGTAGGGACGACCGGCTGGTCGTCCAAATAAGCGCACCTGTCGCCCATTCCTCAGGTAAAAAATGGTGGATTGTTTCACCCCAGCGATTCGGCGTTGGACCCGCGCTGGGCGCAAAGCCTTGCGCCCCTACAAGGGTTTTTGCGTTTGACGCTCGACGTTTTTGCGTGACGTTCAGCGGCTCTTCACCGCCGTCCATACCTCGTCGTACAACCGCGAATCACTGCCCATATCGAGGATGAACTCGAGCTTGTTCATAATTGCCGCGCTCGGGTAAATCGCCGGGTTTTTCAGGTCGTCCTTGTTGATATAGGGCTTGGCGGCGGCGTTGGGCGTGGCATAGCGGTTGTAATTCGAGAGCTGTGCGCCGATTTTCGGGTCGAGGATAAAGTTGATGAACTGGTGCGCGGCCTCGACGTTTGGGGCCTTGGCGGGAATCGCCATGTTGTCTAAGAACAGCGTCGCGCCCTCTTTAGGAACCACGAAGGCTACGTTTTTGTTCTCGCCCGTCGCCTTGATGGCGTCGCCGTTGTACACCACCGCGTAGCTCGCTTGTCCAGCAACCAGATGGTTCTTAGCGCCTACGCCGCCTTCAAAGCCGAGCGCCCTAGGGCTTTTCTTCGCGTCCAGCAAAAGCTTTCCGGCGGCTTGCACGGCCTTGGGGTCTTTCGCGTTCACCGACTGACCCTGATACTTGAGCACCGCGCCCATCATCTCGCGCACGGAGTCCATCAGCACGTAGTTTCCCGTGCCTTTGGGGTCGAAGATCACGCTCCAGCTATCGGGGGTTTTCACCTTGTCCTTGCGGTACATCAGCCCCACGCTGCCCCACTGGTAAGCCGCGCTGTACTTGTTGCCGGGGTCGTAGGGCGGGCTTTTGAACTTTGTGTCCAGATTCTTCAAGTTGGGGATTTTAGATTGGTCGAGCGGCTGCAACAGTCCGAGCTGAACCATGCTGGGGATGATGTAATCGGACGGGACCACCACGTCGTATTGGCTTACCCCGCCCGCTTGCAGCTTCGCCACCATATCCTCGTTGGACTCGTAGAGGTCAATGCGGACCTTGAGGTTGTACTTCTGCTCGAAGGCTTTGATGATGGCCGGGTCCATGTACTCCGACCAGATGAACAGCCGCATTTCCTTCTGCGCGAAGGCCAGGGAGCTTAGGGCCAACAGTGCGACGAGCAAACGCTTCATGGGTTCCTCCAGTGATTTTCAGTCAACAATATTCCTACAACCCCACAGTTTCATGAGCTGCAACGTTAATTCCTCCCTCTGGATGGGAGAGGGGACTTTTATCTGCGGGTTAGACGTTCTGAAGCGAGGACTAAGAGCACCGTCGCCAGGAAAATCAGCGTGGACAGCGCGTGAATCTCCGGGGTCACCCCGCGCCGCACCGAGGCGTAGATGAGCAGGGGCAGGGTCTGCGAAGTCGGCCCGGCGGTGAAGAAGCTGATGACGAAATCGTCGAGCGAGAGCGTAAAGGCCAGCATCGCCCCCGCCACGATGCCCGGCGTGAGCAGCGGTAGCAGCACCCGGCGCACGAAGTAGCCATAGTCGGCGTAAAGGTCTCGAGCCGCCTCGTCCAAGTCCCGTCCCAAACTCTGTAACCGGCTCCGCACGGTGAGGGCCACGAAGGCGATTTGGAAGGTCACATGCCCCAAAATCATCGTCAGGAGGCCGGGTTCGAAGGTGCTGGATACCGCCCGCAGCGCCCCAAACGCCACCACCAGCGCGACCGCGAGAATGATGTCCGGCGTGACCACCGGCAGGTAGAGCAGGTTGTCGAGCCAACCCCGGCTGCGCTGTCCCCAGGGGTAGCGCTCTAAGGCAATCGCCAAGAGCGTCCCCAACACGGTTGCAACGACTGTAGAAACCACCGCCAGGACCAGGGTATTGCGGGCGGCCTCGAGGATTTCCGTGTTCTGAAAAAGCCGGGTGTACCAGTCGGTGGTAAACCCGTTCCACTGCAAGCCGTACCGTGTCCGGTTGAAGGAGAGAATCGCAATCGCCAGCATCGGCAGGTACAGGAATACCAGCGTGGCGAGGGCGACGGCGCTGACAAAAGGGTTTAGGCGGTGCATGGCGACCTCCACCAGACGCAAGACGCAAGACGCGAAACGCCGAACCCAAGACTTGTTTTTGGCGTCTCGTGTCTGGCGTTTAGCGTTTCGCGCTTCATACCAGCTCCACCCCCTGCCCCCGGCGGCGGTAGATCGCCAGGCCGAACAGGGTCAGGATCATCAGCCCCAGGCTGACCGCGGCTCCATAGGGGTAATCGCGGCTGCTGTAAAACTGCTGCTGGATGAGGTTTCCCACCAATAGGTACTTGGCTCCGCCTAAGAGGTCGGGGATCACGAACATCCCCATCGCCGGGATAAAGGTCAGGATGATGCCCACAGTGAGGCCCGGCAAGGTTTGTGGCCAGATGCCCTGGAAAAAGGTGCGCACGCGGTTGCTGTAGAGGTCCTGCGCGGCTTCTACCAAGCTCCAGTCGAGGCGTTCAACTGAAGAGAACAGCGGCATCACCACGAAAGGGAGGAAGGCGGTAATCATCCCGATGTAGACGGCAAAAGCGCTTGGGTACAAAGCCCCGTCAGCGGGGATAATACCTAGCGCGTGGGCGACTTTAGCAAACGGGAACTCCGGCGAGAGGAGCATCTGCCAGGCGTAGGTTCGGATGACTAGGTTCGTCCAGAAGGGAATAATCACCAGCGCGAGCCATAGATAACGCGTCCGGGCCGGTCTGGTGGCGATAAAGAAAGCCAAAGGATACGCTAGCACCACACAAATCAATGTTGTCACAAAAGCCACCCAGATGCTCCGCAGCAGGATGAAGATGGTGTCGGGGCTCCAGCCGAAGATGCCGTAGCCCAGGAGACGCGAGTAGTTCTCCAAGTTCCAGTGCCACAGCACGTTGCCGTACTGCCCGCGCTCGGCGAAGGAGAGCGCCACCAGCGCGAGGCCAGGGATCACCAGCAGGGCCAGAATCCAGACCACCGCGGGGAGCAAGAACCACAGTCCCCGGCGGTATAGACGACTGGGCGTGGTCAGCTCGCCGAACCACACCACGAACTTGCCGAGGCTCGAGACTGGTTTCTGGGGCGTGGCCTGCATCGCTACTCCTCCAGCACCACCAAGGACTCCGCCGGAAGCTCAGCCCACAGCTCCTGGCCGACATGTAGGGTGGGGTGCGGCGCGGTGCGGATACGCAGGTCGCAGGGGTCCAGCCAGGCTTCCTGATACGCGCCCCGGTACACCGCCTCGCGCACTTTTACGCGAATCCCGTTCTGGCGCGGTTCGGCCTCGCTGAGCCGCACCCGCTCAGGGCGTATGGCGACGGAACCCTCGTCCCAGCCGGGGGTTTTGTTCAAGGCGAACTTGCCAAAGCGGGTCTCGAGGCCGCCCGGCGCTCGCTTCCCCTGCAAGAGGTTGGCCGCGCCCAAGAACTCCGCCGAGAACCGCGTCCGGGGCCGCTCGTAGACCTCATCGGGGGTGCCGGATTGCTCTAGGTGCCCCACCCGCATCAGCGCGATCCGGTCGGAGACCGCCATCGCCTCGTCTTGGTCGTGGGTGACGAGAATGAAGGTGAGGCCAAGCTGTTGCTGGAGGCGGCGCAGTTGAATCTGCACCTCGGCCCTGAGCTTGGCGTCCAGCGCGCTCATCGGCTCGTCGAGGAGCAGGACTTGCGGCTCGTTGACGAGAGCCCTTGCCAATGCCACCCGCTGCTTTTGTCCGCCGGAAAGCTGGTGGGGGAGACGCGACGCGAACTTCTCGAGCTGCAAAATCTCCAGCCCGTACTTGACCCGCCGCTCGACCTCGGCCTTATCCATCCGCCGACTCCTGAGCCCGAAGGCGATGTTCTCGTAGACGCTCAAATGGGGGAACAGGGCGTAGCTCTGGAACACCGTGTTCACCGGGCGCTGGTTGGCCGGTAGTCCGCTGAGGTCTTTGCCCAGCAGCACGATTCGGCCCTCGTCGGCCAGCTCGAGCCCCGCGATGATGCGTAGCAGCGTGGTCTTGCCACACCCTGATGGCCCCAGCAGGGTGAAGAACTCGCCCGCTCTAATCTCCAGACTCACCCCGCCCAGCGCGGTGGCCTCTCCAAAGCGTTTGACGATGTTTTCGACGGAGAGCGTCCCGCTAGCCGGTTTGGTTTCGGCAACTGCCGTCATGATTGCCCGTTAGCCTACCAGAAATGTCAGGGGAGTGTGTAGGAGGGGGGCTCGAGCCCCCCTCACGTCCAGGGCAGCAAAAGCGACAGGATGCGTCTGGGACAGGAACAGATAACCCTGTCCCCAGCAGGAATCCTTGTATGACATTGCCTAGACTTGTGTTGCCCCGGTTCACTTCGGTGCCAGCCGCTGGATGATCCGCCAGTAGCGGGCAGGAGCCGCTGGAGCGGATCGGCCTGTGCGGCATCGGGGCCGACCAGGATGCGCCCCTCCTCCCGCTTCACCCCGCACAGGATGCGCCGGGCGGCCTCCTCAGGTGGGGTGATGAAGAACCGCTCCATCTCGGCGATGCTCCGCTTTAGTTCGGCCTCTGCCGTGGGGCTCGAGGCCTCGAGATAGGCCCCGGTCCGGGCGCTGCGGGCGATGTTGGTTTTGATCCCGCCCGGATGCACCACCGATAAGCCGACCGAACTGCCCTCGAGCTCGTGCCGCAGTGACTCCGAGAACCCCGCACGGCAAACTTAGCGGCGGCATAGGCGGTCTGGCCCGGTGGGGCGAAGAGGCCGTACACCGAGGAGACGTTGACGATATGGCCTCTGGATTCCTGCCGCGATAGAAGAACTTGCAGCCGTAGACCACTCCCCCGAAGTTGATGCCCAGGAGCCAGCGCATGTCTTCCAGCGAAACCTGGCAGCGAAACCTGGTCAAAACTCCTGCCCAGAGCTACGCCCGCGTTGTTAACCAGCAGCGTGGCCCTGCCGTGTGCGGCCTTCACTGCTGCTGCAAAAGCTTCAACTTGGGCCGGATCGGATACATCCACGAGGTGGCTCGAGACCTTTACCCCCGGAATCGCCGCTACGGTTTCGCGCAAACCCGCCTTGTTCACGTCGGCGAGGGCTAAGGCCGCGCCTCGACGGGCCAACTCCAAAGCCAGGGCCCGCCCGATGCCCGAGGCTGCTCCGGTGACGGCGGCTACGGCGCTCGAGTCAATCTTCATGCCCTTGACATAAGCTTCTTAAAGCGCTCGAGGGCCTTCCCCGCCGCGCCTGCGGGCAAAACCCCGAGCTTGACCAAAGCCCCGCCGCCACGCGCACCCAGCGGCTCCAAGATATCCTTCCACAGCGCCCTCAAGTCCTCGGGGCGGCTGCTGTGCTTGAGCAGCACGTAGCGGGTCTTGTCCTCGCTGGGTGCGACAAGCAGGGCGAGCACATTGGGCCACTCCGCCAGACGCTTGCCCACCGCGTCCAGCACGTTGTCCGAGACCTGTGCCCCGATGGTGTGGTGGGGGAACTCGGCCAGCAGCTCGCGCATGATTCGCTCGGCCAGTTCGTCCTTGAGGGCGGCGTTCTCCCCGCGCACCTTGTACCATTCGTCGCGCATGTTGTTGATGGGTTTTTCGACCTCGAGCACGCCTGAGCTAAACTTCTCGCCAAGCCGGGAGAGAATCGCGTGCTCAGCGACAAAGGTTTCCAAAGCCTCCCAGCCCGCCATGAAATAGACCCTGGTTCCGCCCTTGTAGCGCTCATATTTCACGATCTTGATTGGACCGGCCTCGCCGGTTCGCGCCACGTGCGTCCCGCCGCAGGCCACCTTGTCCCAGTTCTCGATCTCCACAACGCGAATCTGTCCCGAGACCTTGGGAGCACGTCTCAATCCCTGTGTTTTTACCTCGGAATCCTCAATCCAGTACGTTTTGACCGGCGTGTTGGCGTACACCGCCCAATTCGCCAGCGCCTCGCCCTGCTTTATGGTGGCCTCGTCGGGCTCGCCGGAGAAGTCAATGGTGCACGTCGGGCCGCTCATGTTCACCGACAGCGTTTCCCAGCCTGCCGCCCGCCAGAAGGCTTGGGCCAGGGTGTGCTCGGCGGTGTGGCGCTGCATGTGGCGGTAGCGGCGGTTCCAATCAAGTTTCCCGTGGACTTCCATACCCTCGCCAACGGGCCTTTCCAGCACGTGGATGATGTCGCCTTTAGCCTTGCCATCTTCCTTCACGTCCAGCACGCGAATATCATCCAGGGTTCCAGTATCGTTAGATTGCCCGCCCGCGGTCGGGTAAAAAAGCGTCCCGTCCAGCACCGCGAAGTGCTTGCTGCCCTCGCTCCAGGAGCGCGTGACGGTCGCGGAAAACTCGCTTTCATAGGGATGTTCGTGATACAGCCGCATGGGGTCACTATACTTGGCCTATGCACGACCAAAACCAACTTGTTGTCCAATACCAAGACGACCGTAACCTACAAACCCGCATCCGCACGCACCAACTTTATACCGTCGGCCCCTCGCTCTCACCAACGCCAACGGCATGATGAAGGAGTATTGGGTCGCGGTTGCCAAAGCGGTACAGGACGAACCTGAGTTTGAACCGATGCTCCAAGATATCCGCTCCCCGCCCTATGACCACGAGCATCTACTCGGACTGGTTAGAGAAGCCTTCGGGAATGCGGATTCGCAGGTTGTGGCAAGCGCCCTCGAGTTTCCTTCAGCAGAACCCGTTCTGCATTATTTCGACTCGATGCGAACCATGCACCCAATCTCCGATGCAGCCTGGGAACGGGGGAGAGCGCGGCTCGAGGCCGTCCTGAACACGTACACCTGGCCCTGGCCCGTCTCCAAAGGCATCGCCCTCGTCACCGCGATGAAACCTGATTGAGCTGCGCGATAAATCCCGCTGGGTGGCGTAAAAACGCCATACGCGTATTGTTGCGCTCGTTGAGGAAAGGGGCGGCCTCGTACTCGTAGCCGCCCGCGAGCAGCTCGGCGCACTTGGCCTCGAGGTCGTCCACCTCAAACGCCAGGTGCAAGAAGCCCGGCGCAGGCTGCCCGGAAACCTGCACTAGCTCGAGGTAAACGTTGGTTCCTGGATGGTTGAGAAACGCGGTGGGCACCCCGTTGGAGTAGTGTTTGCCGCGCCCCTCCACCGCAAACCCCAGCGTGGCAAACTGCGAAATCGCCGCCTCAACATCGTGAACGCTCAAAGCAAAGTGGTTAAGTTTCATGCCCTTGAGTTTACTCAGCAATGCCCCTCCCCTCGAGCGCTTGGGTTGATCCTCGTGTCGGGGACGAAAAATACCATCTAAATAAAACTCGTTCTGGACACAAACAAAAGGACACACGGCTGTGCGTCCCTACAAGTTTTGCTTTTGGTGTTTGACGTTCGACGCGCCAAAGGCGCTCTACGCCCCGCCCAGGTTGGGCTTGATTTTGGGCACGATGCGCGGTCCTTCCTTCTCGTCTTTGTCCTTGGGCGGCTCGCTGGGGGGGTCTTGCTCGAGCCGCTCACCCTCGACCACCCGCAGGAACTCCTCGGCGTTTAGGGTTTCAAACTCCAAAAGGGCCTGGGTGACCCGCTCGAGAATTTCCCGCTGCTCGGTCAAGAGCGTGACCACCTCGTCGTGCTGGTCTTGCAACAGCTTCTGCACGGCCTCGTCAATCCGCTTGGCAGTCTCTTCGGAGTATTGACGGGTGTCGTAGCCGCCCAGATAGGTGTCCTCGCGCACCTGATAGGCCACGAAGCCAAAATCGGGGTGCATCCCCCACTCGGTGATCATCCGCCTCGCTAAGTCGGTGGCCTGTTTGAAGTCGTTCTCTGCGCCGGTAGTCACGTCCTCGAAGACCAGCTCCTCGGCAACGCGTCCGGCCAAGGCCACACCAATCTGTGCGGTGAGACGCTTTTTCGAGTAGTGCAGGCTGTCCTGGCGCTGCGGCATGGCAAAACCCATGGCCCGTCCACGCGGAACAATCGTGACCTTGTGAGGTGGGTCGGCGTGCTCGATAAAGTGCATCGCCAGGGCATGCCCGGCCTCGTGGTAGGCGGTGATCTCGCGGTCGCGCTGGGTCACCACCATGCTCTTTTTAGCCGGCCCCATGATTACTCGGTCGGCAGCCTCTTCCATATCCTTCATACCGATTTTCTTGCGGTTATCGCGGGCCGCCAGAAGTGCGGCTTCGTTCAGGAGGTTCTCGAGGTCTGCCCCCACGAAACCCGGAGTCCGCCGCGCCAGGAGCGCCAAATCCACATCCTCGCCGAGCGGCTTGCCCTTGGCATGGATCTTCAAGATTTGCTCGCGGCCCCGCACGTCGGGTGCATCAATCGCTACCTGCCGGTCGAAGCGTCCAGGACGGAGCAAAGCGGGGTCGAGCACGTCGGGGCGGTTCGTCGCCGCCATGATGATGATGCTGGTTTCCTTCTCGAAACCGTCGAGCTCGACCAGCAGTTGGTTGAGGGTCTGCTCGCGCTCGTCGTTGCCTCCACCCACGCCGCCGCCGCGCCGACGGCCCACCGCATCAATCTCGTCAATGAAGATGATGCAGGGCGCATGGCGCTTGGCGGTGTCGAAGAGGTCACGTACACGCGCAGCGCCTACGCCCACGAACATCTCCACAAAATCCGAGCCGGAAGCCGCGATGAACGGGACCTTGGCCTCGCCTGCGACGGCCCGCGCGATGTGCGTCTTACCCGAGCCCGGAGGCCCTACCAGCAGCACCCCCTTAGGAATCCGCGCGCCCATCTCGTGAAACCGAGCAGGCGACTTGAGAAACTCCACGATTTCCTTCAGCTCGTCCTTGGCCTCCTCACAGCCCGCAACATCGCGGAAACTGGTCTTGGGTGCTTCGGTCAGCACCTTGGCCCGGCTCTTGGTGAAGCTAAAAGCATTGTCACCGGACGGCCCACGGTTGCGTGAGAAGTACCAGAAAATCGTAAACAAAAGCCCCACCAGCAAGAGCGGGACCAAAAAGCTAACCAGCGGATTTTCCCGCTTGGGGCCGACGATTTCGACCGAAATATTTTTCTGACCCCAGTCGCGGATGGTGCCGGTATCAATCACGCTAGGGGCGAAGGTGACGAAGCTGCTGTCGTCTTTAAGGGTGCCGTTGATCTGCCTGCCGTCAATGGTCAGGGTCTTCACGCGCCCCTGGTCAATCTCGCTCAGGAACGTGGTGTAGAAAATTTTGTTGGAAGGAGCCTGGCTGGTGGAGGTCAGGCTGAAGGCCCAGGCGATCAGAATGGCTGCGCCGAGCACGAACCAGAGATTGATATTGAACGGCGGGCGGTTCATCGTTCTTCTAGGGTACACCTAAAGTATGGGGCAAAGGTAGTCAAACGTACCTATGCCAAGGGAAATAAAGGGGCTCGGGGGCATACCTCAGACGGGGCTCATGAGGTTCTGGCAAGAGTGGTTTTGGGAACGTCATGGTAAGGCCAATATTTCGCACCTTGGACTGATTCAGACCTGATGGAAGCTTTAGGCACAGCAGTAATAAGCTCGAACTAACTCCCAAACAAAGTATCCGCATCAAAATACTGCCGCATACTGCCGCCCATCGCGGACGGTCAGAATCTGGATTTCATCGCCTGCGAGGCGGTACATCACCCGGTAGCGCTCTCAAAAATCAGCTCGCGTAGTCGGGGATTGTCCAGCTCTTGGGATAATGCGGCCCATCTCGGGGAAGGTCTCGAGGTCGTCCACCAACCTCATCAGCCCGCTCGTCCATTCAAAGGCCCGCTGTGGGCTACGGGCACGCATTTGTTCGGCAAGGTTGTCTACCTCGACTTCGGCTCGAGCCGTCCACTCGAGCTTCATACCTTGAACTTTTTTCAGTAACCGTTCTTTGACCTCGGCGTGGCTGGGACTCGCCCTGCCTCAACAGCTCGAATCCCGGCATCAACGGCCTTCATAATCTCGAGCTTGTCCAACCGTTTCAAAATCTGCTCGTACTCGCCCACGTCCAGGAGCACCGCCGCGCTGCGCCCGTGCTGGGTGATCACGAGCGGGTGCTTGGCCTGCTGCACGTGCTCGACAAAAGCGGCAGCATTATCGCGGAACTCGGAGATGGGGTGGATATCTCTGTCAAACCGGGCTCGAGGCGTAGGAATATTGTATGCCAGATCGCATTAAACAAGATGCAAGCGCCTAACTTGGATTGACCATTTTTTAGCGTTCTGGAAGCTGAACCGGCTCGAGAATGGCGCCGTCGGCGTTATGCATGTAAACCGAACGGGCACCAATGGGGCCTGGACCCCCCTCGACCGTCACAACCTTGCCCCTCACCTGCCAGCCCCACTCCTTGCTGGCACGGATAATCTCGTCTAGGTCGCCAACGCGCAGGGCGAGATGCCATGAACGATGTCCGCAGGAGTTGGCCGGTAAGTTTTGCGGTCCTCCGGCGCGAGGGGTTGATACAATTCGGCGCTCAGGCCGTTTTTCGTCACCTGGGTAATTTTACTGCGGAACCCAGCCACACCGGTTTCATCCTCGGGAAGCGAACCGCTGACTTCCGCTGTTCCATCCAAGGTGAAACCGAGTACCCCTGCCAGAAGCGGATGGCCCCTCCAGGTCGCTCACGGCGATTGCGACGTGAACAATGCCCTGGACACGTTCGGACTTTGCATCCTCGTTTGGCATGAAAGGCATGATATATTCTCAAAGCCTCATGCAGTTGTTATGTAAACAACATAATAACCATTTGAACTGCGCAAGCCTGTGTTCCTGGGGTAAATCTAGCAGTCGGTTAGTGTGTATCCAATGTCCAAACCTGATAAAACCACACTCAACTCTATTGACATGACTGCATAGAAAAGCTATCCTAAAGCTTAGTGAGCCTGCTTATTGTGCTCATGTTAAGGGCAAGCACTCGCCCATGTGAGGTGAAGAAATGGCAAAAGCCGTAGGAATTGACTTAGGGACGACGAACAGCGTCATCGCCATCATGGAAGGCGGGAACCCCACGGTGCTCGAGAATGCCGAAGGGGAGCGCACAACCCCCAGCGTTGTGGCTTTCAAAGGGAACGAGCAACTGGTGGGCCGGGTGGCCCGCCGTCAGGCCGTGCTGAACGCCGAGGGCACGGTCTTCGAGATCAAGCGGTTCATCGGGCGGCGCTGGGATGAGGTGCAGGAGGAGGCCAAGCGGGCACCCTATAAGGTGGTGCAAGGCCCCGATGGCGGCGTGCGTGTAGACATCGGGGGCAAGTTGTACACGCCTGAGGAAATCTCGGCGATGATCCTCCGCAAGCTGGTGGACGATGCCAGCAAGAAGCTGGGTGAGAAAATCACCAAGGCCGTGATTACCGTTCCCGCCTACTTCAACAACTCGCAGCGCGAGGCCACCACCAACGCCGGTAAGATCGCAGGGCTCGAGGTTCTGCGCATCATCAACGAGCCGACGGCGGCGGCACTGGCCTATGGGCTGGACAAGAAGGGCGATGAGACCGTGCTGGTCTTCGACCTGGGCGGCGGTACCTTTGACGTGACCGTGCTCGAGATCGGCGACGGGGTGTTCAAGGTGCTCTCCACCGCGGGCGACACCCGTTTGGGCGGCTCGGACATGGACCAGGCCATCGTGACCTGGCTGGCCGACGAGTTCAAGAAGGAAAGCGGCGGCGTGGACTTACGCGCCGACCGGCAGGCCCTCCAGCGCATGATTGAGGCGGCGGAGAAGGCCAAGATGGAGCTTTCCACCCTGACCGAGACCACCATCAGCTTGCCGTTCATCGGGCTCGACCCGGTGAGCAAGACCCCGCTTTATCTCGAGAAAAAGCTGACTAGAGCCAAGTTCGAGGAGCTGATTCAGCCGCTCCTGAAGCGCATTCGTCAACCCGTCGAGCAGGCCCTCAAGGACGCAAATCTGAGCGCCTCGCAGATTCAGGAAGTGCTACTCGTGGGCGGTGCGACCCGCGTTCCCGCCGTGCAGCAGATCGTGAAAGAGGTGCTCGGCAAGGAGCCCAACCGCACCGTCAATCCGGACGAGGTAGTCGCGCTGGGTGCTGCGGTCCAGGCGGGCGTTTTGACCGGCTCGGTTGAAGACGTGGTGCTGCTGGACGTGACCCCGCTCTCGCTGGGCGTGGAGACCAAAGGCGGCGTGAGCACCGTGCTGATTCCGCGCAACACTACCGTTCCCACCCGGCGCTCGGAGATTTTCACCACCGCCGAGAACAACCAGCCTTCGGTGGAGATCGTGGTGTTGCAAGGCGAGCGCCCGATGGCGGCGGACAACAAGCTTTTGGGTCGGTTCCGCCTCGACGGGATTCCTGCGATGATGGCCGGGATGCCGCAGATCGAAGTGACCTTCGATATTGATGCCAACGGCATCCTCCATGCCACCGCCAGGGAGAAATCCACCGGCAAGGAAGCCAGCATCACCATCCAGAACACCACCACCCTCAGCGAGCAGGAGATTGACCGGATGGTGAAGGAGGCCGAGGCCAACGCCGAAGCCGACCGCAAACGGCGTGAGACTGCCGATCTGCGCAACTCCCTCGACACCGCCCGCATCCAGGCCGAGCGGGTGATGAGTGAGAAGGAGAGCACCCCTGAGGCCAAGAGCCGTCTCGAGGCTGCCATCTCCAAGGCACAAACCCTGGTAGGCAGCGACTCCAGCGATGCTGACCTGCGCACCGCCACCCAGGAGCTGGTCTCCGCGCTGCAAGCCTACGAGCAAGGGGCCACCGTGGGCACCACCGGCGGTACGGGCGCAAACCAGGGAGGCAGCAATAAGCCCGACGACGTGATTGATGCCGATTTCAAGCCTGCCGATTAGTCCGTAGGATGTGGGTTGTAGGGTGTGGGAAACCCCGCCTACAACCCACATTTCATAACCGTAGAATCATGGAAAACGATAAAGATACTCAAACACAACCCGCGCCCGAGGTTGAAATTCCTGAAGAGGAGCGGCTCAAAGCCGAACTCGAGGTGCTCCAGGCCGAACTCAAAGCGGCCAAAGAGAAGTACATCCGCCTCTACGCCGACTTTGACAACTTCCGCAAGCGCAGCGCCCAGGAACTAGAAAGCGCCAACCGCGCCGGGAAATTTGAGGCGGTGCGTGCCCTCTTGGGGACCCTCGACGACTTAGAACGGGCCCTCGGCTTTGCCCAGGCCAAACCCGAGGACTTGATTCCGGGCATCAAGACAGTTTTAGAGAACTTCGCCCGTAACCTCAAAAGCATGGGCGTGGAGGCCGTTCCCGGTGTGGGTGCCGCCTTCGACCCGCGCGTCCACGAGGCTATCGGGGCCGTCGAAGGCGATGAGGGCAAGGTGATCCACGTCTATCAGCAGGGCTTCCAGTACGGCGATGCGCTGGTGCGTCCGGCTCGAGTGGTCGTCGGCAATGGGGTAAAGGAGGCAGAGAGCGGAGAGCCCACAGCAGAGCGCTAAACATCTTTTTGCCCTCTGCCCCCAGCACTCTGCCCTCGGCTATGTATGGCCTACAAAGACTACTACGCCACCCTCGGTGTTTCCAAAAACGCCTCCGAAGAGGAGATCAAGAAGGCGTTTAAAAAGCTGGCCCGCAAACACCACCCCGACGTGAGCAAAGACCCCGGCGCGGAGGAGAAGTTCAAGGAGATCAACGAGGCCTACACCGTGCTCTCCGACCCCGAGAAGCGGCGGTTTTACGACCAGTACGGCGCGGATGCGGGGAACCGCAACTGGCAGGGGCCGCCCCCCGGTGCGGGCGACTTCGGCGGGTTCAGCGGGAATGTGGGGGATTTCTCCGATTTCTTCCAGTCGCTTTTCGGCAACCTCGGTGGGCGTGGGAGTGCGGGGGGCTTCGGCGGGTTTGAGGACCTTTTCGGTCAAGCCACACGGCAGCCGCGACGGGGGGCCGACCTCGAGGCCGAACTCCCGCTCTCGCTCGAGGAAGCCTACCGGGGCGGGGAGAAGACCGTCAGCATCGGCAACGAGCGCCTCACGGTGCGCATCCCAGCCGGGGTGCGTGAGGGACAGAAGATTCGCCTTGCGGGCAAAGGCCGTGCTGGAGGGGACTTGTACCTGCTGGTGCGGCTACAAAACCGGAGCGAGATGCGGCTCGAGGGCGACGACATCTACGTGAGCGCCGAGGTTCCTGCACCTATTGCCGTAGTAGGCGGGAGTGTCAGGGTTCAAACCCTCGACGGCGCGGTGAATCTCAACATCCCCAAAGGCGCACAAGGTGGGCGCAGGCTGCGGCTCAAGGGCAAGGGCTGGCCGCGCAAAGATGGTACGAGGGGCGACCAGTACGCGGAAATTAAGCTGACGGTTCCCACCCATCCGAGCGCAGAGGAAGAAAAGCTCTACGCGCAACTGGCGGAGCTTTTGAAGGTCAAGGGATAAGCTTTACAGCCGGATAGGTTTTGCCAAAAAGTATACGGGCCGGATTCCTGGGGTGACGGGTTGGTAATATGTGCAGCTTAGAACCTTGTTCTTAACCTTGCAGAGATTGGTCTCGGTGGGATAATCATTACCGGGCGGGGTGCGGATGAAAGGGCTGTACGTCAGGAAATCAACACCGG
>PSMF01000057.1:0-21836 GCA_040290005.1 Meiothermus sp. | reverse complement strand
CGAACCACGACCGACGGTTCCAAAGACCGTTGTCCTGCCATTAGACGATGCCCCAATCCTTTTTGCACGGTCCAAAGCGATGCAGGACAGCGCTAGTTATTGTAGTGGGGCACCGCGAGACTGTCAAACTGGGGCTAGCGGTTGAGCGGCAGGAGGTTGGGATTGGTCTTCCTAGCCCGCAGCTTGGATTTCAAGATGCACAGGAAATCGGCTACGGCGGGGGTAATCCGAGTCGTCCAGCGGCTCTTGAGGCCTTCCGACAGACCCACGTGTTCGGACCACCGCTGGGCTACCTGGGCCGCACTCAGCGATTCGCCCGACTCCTCGAGCAAAGCGGGCAGATGGGTCGTGATAAAATACTCGTCCAGCAGTGCATCGGACCAACTTTTGGCGAGGCTCGAGCCCCGGTAACTCTCGAGCAGAACCTGGCTTAAAACGCTCTTGTTCATGGTTTCTACCCTTTCTGACCCCAATACGAGCCCGGAGTCATGACTTTAGGGTAGACCTAAACTCGGGTTATTTGAATGGGCTCTCAAAGGTTTTTCGACTGTTTTTTAGAAGGTTCAAAGGTAAAATACCCTTATGACTTTAGAAGCTGAAGACTTGATGGACGCCATAAACTGGCAGATTTTGGGGCTGCTCCAGACCGATGCCCGCATCCCTTTTAGCGAGCTGGGACGCAAGGTGGGGCTATCGGCCCCGGCGGTGGCGGAGCGGGTGCGGCGGATGGAGGATGCGGGGATTATCACGGCCTACCGAGCACAGGTGGACCCGAGCAAGCTCGGGTATTCACTCGAGGCCTTCATCCGCATGAGCTGCCGTGGCAACGCCCTCGAGCGCATCCAGCGCACGGTCTCGGAGATGGGGCAGGTGCAGGAGTTTTGGAACCTTACCGGCGAGGACGGCTACGTGCTGCGGGTGATCCTGCGCTCGGTGAAGGAGCTGGACGATTTGCTCAAGCGGCTTCAGGTGCTGGGGGGCACCACCACCTCGCTGGTGCTCTCCAAGCCGGTGGACTTCCGGCCCATCACCGCCCAGCCGGAGGGTTCATAGGTCGTGCCAGGGCGGGACACCCCGGTACAGCTCGAGCCGCTCCCCAAACACCTCCGCCTTGTTCGCCTCGGCGAGGGAAATCACCTGCGGCGGGCAACTGCTCACGCAGGCCCCACAGCCCGTGCAGGCCGCTACATCCAGCATCACCACGTACTCCTCGCTCAGGCCCTCGACCGTCTCGCGCACCCGCTCGACGGCATGGGTGGGGCAGACATTGGTGCAGACCGGGCACAGCGTACACCCCTCGGCCACGGTGATTTTGGGCCATGCCACTTCCTCGGCCCGCCGCGCGGCAACCGCCCGCAGCCGCAGCTCGGCGGGACGCTCACTGCGCTCGTCCTCGGCCTCTACCGCCGCAAACGGCAACTCGGGGACGAGTTCGGCGGCACTGCGCTTAGCCCCGCCCAGCATAGCCCCGAAGAACTCGCGCCGCCCCACCGCCGCGCCCGCTAAAGCCCCGGCCTGAAGCTTAGCGCTGAGCGGCGGAAAGTACTTCTTTCCCTCGTTCACCGCCCACTCGACGCGCTCCGGGATGGTTGGCCCACCGATTTTGCAGCTTGCGCAGTCCCCGTGAGCAAGCGTGAGTTCGCCGAACTTAGCGGAGGCCTCGGCCAGTGCCCCTGGCGTGAGCTGGCCCAGACAGCGCACCTCGTCGCCGGTGCCGTGGACTTTAGAACAGCGAATCTGGCCCTTGCCTCGGTGCAGCCCTTCTTGGATGGGGCCTAAGGGGAACTCGAGGGCAATCCCCGGACACACCGCCGTACAAAGGCCGCAGCTCGTGCATTTCACGTCGTCCACGGCGGCGTTGTAGCTTTCAAGTGTAATCGCCTCGTGCGGGCACACCGAAGCACATTTATCGCAGCCGTCCACGCTGTTGCGCTCTAGAAGGCAGCGCGGGCCGGTGTATTCGGGGGTAGGGTCGGTGAGTTTGAGAAATGCACCGACGAGGTTGTCGAGGAGGCCCATATATCTCTACAATACGTCGAGAAGGGCGAGTTTGGTTCAACAGAAGGTGAAAGGATGGCCGAAGGTCAAAGATCGAAGGCTAAAGGCCTAACCGGAAAGTCCCCTCTGCCGCCAGGGGGGAGGGGAGAGAACGAGGTGAACGTGTAAACTGCGGTGCAGGACAACCTTTCCTCACTCCAGGATTTGATGACCGACACGCGCTGGGCGCAAAGCTTTGCGCCCTTACAAACCCTATTTTTGCGGTTAAAGGCTAACGGTTGACGGTAAACGCTCTTTGCCCTCGACCCTAAACTCTTGACTCTTGACGCTTTTCCGGCATCAAATCCGCGATGGATGTCATGAATGCATCGAACCCAGCGAAATCGAGTTGCTGCTCGTTGTCGGAGAGTGCCACTTTAGGGTTGGGGTGGACTTCCACGTGCACGCCGTCAATCCCCGCTGCGAGTGCAGCCCTGGCGAGCGGAGCCAGCAAATCGCGCCGCCCCGCCGCGTGCGTCACGTCCACGATCACCGGCAGGTGGGTGAGCTGCTTTGCGAGAATCGCCGCGGAGAGGTCGAGGGTGTTGCGGGTCCATTTTTCGTAGGTGCGGATGCCGCGCTCGCACAGGATGACTTGCCCGTTGCCCTGCGAGAGGATGTACTCCGCGCTGTAAAACCACTCCTCGATGGTTTGGGCGAAGCCGCGCTTGAGCAACACCGGCTTGCTAGTCTTGCCTACTTCGCGAAGCAGGGCGAAGTTCTGCGCGTTGCGGGTTCCCACCTGCAAGATGTCGCAGTATTCCGAGCAGACCTCGACATCCCTGGTGTCCATCACCTCGGTCACAAACACCATACCGTTGGCATCGGCGGCTTTGCGCCCGAGTTGCAAACCCAGCACGCCTAAACCCTGAAAGCCGTAGGGCGAGGTGCGGGGTTTATAGGCCCCGCCGCGCAGCACCTTGACCCCGTGAGAGGCGAGGAATTTTGCGGTGCTCATCATCTGCTCTTCGCTCTCGATAGAGCACGGGCCTGCCACGAGGGTTTTGCCCTGACCGAAAACTGCGTCCCCGACGCGAACCGTAGTATCCTCTGATTTAACCTGGCGGGAGTAGAGAAACTTTTGCTTGTCCTTCTGCTCCTCCAGGTTCATCGAGGCTTTGAAAATCTCCTTAAACAAGCTCTTGATGGTGGCAGCGGGGTAGGGGCCGGGGTTTTCGGCCTCCAAGTAGGCCAGCATCTCGTCCTCGCGCTTGGGGTCGTAGTGGGCCATGCCGATTTCGGTTTGGATGCGCCCGATCTCGGTGACGAGCTTGCCGCGCTCGGACAGCAGGGCTAAAAGCTGCCGGTTGATGCCGTCTACTTGCTTGCGAAGAGCTTCGATTCTCGAGTCCATACCGTCAATGGTATACCAACAGGGGGCGTTGTGGGCAAGGGGAAGGACGTTTGCGATTGACTGCAAAGACTTCGTCGCAAGTCGCAAGTCTCAGGCCAAACCCTTGTCTTTGACTTGCGACCTGTGACCTGCGACATTTATGACGGTCAACGGGCAGCCAATCCCAACCCCAACTGTACTCAAAACTCATCTTGGGTTGTACACTATTTTCTTGGCGACGTGCATCTGGCAGGGGTATTGCCCGGCGGCTCAGGCCGCTCAGCCTGGCACGCTCTATGAGGTGTGATGTGGCAGAGATTTTAGAACGCGAAGGTTACCGCGTAAAAGTAAAGGTCGAGGTCCCCGCCTCGGAAGTCGAAAAGACCTACCAGCACGTGCTGAACGACTACGCGGGCCAGGTCAAGGTGGCGGGGTTCCGCCCCGGCAAGGCCCCGGCTAAGGTGATCGAGGCCAAGGTGGGCCGCGAGGCGCTGCTGGGCGATGTAAAGGAGCATCTGCGCGACCAGAGCTTTCCCAAGGCTGCGCAGGAACTCAAGCTGCTGCCGGTGGCGGCGAGGGTCTTGGAGGAAAACCTTACCTTCGGCCAACCCTTCACCTACACCGTCGAGGTCGAGAACTATCCCGAGGCCAAGCTGCCCGATTGGGAGGGGTACACGCTCGAGGGCGAAACCCCTGAAGTCACCGACGAGGTGTTCAACCAGGCCATCGAGGACCTGCGGGCCCGCTACGGCGAGATGGTCCCGGTCGAGCGCGAGATTGGCGAGAAAGACCAGGTGTTTATCGAGACCGATGACGGCGGGCGCTTCCCGGTGAACATGGAAAATGCCCAGCCCCACGTACGTGAGGCCCTGTTGGGCAAGAAGGCGGGGGAGGATACGGTGGTTCCGCTCAAGGACGGCGATACCGTTATCCGCGAGATTCCCACCAAGATTTTGGAGGTCAAGAGCCTGCAACTCCCCGAACTCGACGACGAGTTCGCCAAAACGGTGGGGGAGGACGACCTGGCGACCCTCAACACCAAGGTGCGCCAGAGCCTCGAGGCCCAGTTCGAGGGGCAGGCCCGCAACGCCAAGGCCAACCAGCTGCTGGATAAGATCGCCGACGCGCTAGAAGTCGAGATTCCCCCCTCGATGCAGGCCAGCGAGGAGCGTAGCCTTCTGGAGAGCCTGGCCGAAGACCTCAAGGGCCAGAAGATCGAGTTCAACTCCTATATTGAGGATTTAGAGAAACAGGGGAAGCTCGAGGAGTTCAAGGGAAATTTGAGCGAGAGCGCTACCAAGCGCATCCGCCGCTCGCTGGCCTTGGAAGCCCTGGCCGAACAGCTCGGCACCGAGCTCACCGAGGAGGAGTGGAACGCCTATTTAGCCGACCTCGCCCGGCAGTACCGCACCACCCCGGCCCGGCTGCAGAGTGAGCTCGAGAAGGGCACCTTAGACCGCTTGCGCACCCAGCGTCTTTACGACAAGGCGCTCGGCCAGGCGCTGGATAAGGTCGAAGGCCGCTCGAGCTAAGCCCAAAGGGTTTACCGCCGTCAGCGGGCGGACCAACGCTGACGGCGGTGCCCTGTGAGAATCTGCTATATTTGGTTTAGATTCAAAGTGCAGCTCGAGATATTGCAAGCCGTCCGGTATGCCTATGTGCCCTGATTCCCTCTTGAAGCCCGCCTGAGCCCTAGAATGGAGCCGATATGGTAGTCCCCTACGTCATCGAACAGACCGCCCGCGGCGAGCGCGTGTACGACATCTACTCGCGCCTGCTCAAAGACCGCATCATCTTCCTGGGTACGCCCATAGACTCAAACGTCGCCAACACCGTGGTGGCGCAATTGCTCTTCCTCGACGCGCAAAACTCCAACCAAGACATCCGCATCTACATCAACTGCCCCGGCGGGGAGGTGAACTCCGGTCTCGCCATCTACGACACCATGCAGTTTGTCAAATCGCCGGTCTCGACCATCTGTGTCGGCTTGGCCGCGAGCTTCGGCGCGATCCTGCTGGCGGCCGGGGCCGAGGGCAAGCGCTATGCCCTGCCCAACGCCAAGATCATGATCCACCAGCCCTGGGTGCAGGGCGGGATGGGCGGGCAAATCTCCGACCTGCTGATCCGGGTTGAAGACTTAGCCAAGGACAAGCGCCGCACCAACGAGATCATCGCCAAGCACACCGGTCAGCCGGTGGAAAAGGTGGAAAGGGACACTGACCGCGACTACTTCATGAGCGCCGAGCAGGCCAAGGAATACGGCTTGGTGGACCAGGTGGTCACGCGTGAGACGCAATAAACCGACCTGTAGCTTCTGCGGACGCAAACACCCCGAGGTGGCGCACCTGATCGAGTCGCCCTTGGGCGAGGTGTTCATCTGCAACGAGTGCATCGAGCGGGCCAACGAGCTTTTGGAGAGCGAGCCCAAAACCCCCTTCGCCGGGCCAAGCCATCTGCCCAAGCCCACCGAGATCAAGCACCTGCTCGACCAGTACGTGATCGGGCAGGAGGAGGCCAAAAAGACCCTCTCGGTAGCAGTCTACAACCACTACAAGCGCCTGATGCATCCCGAGGCCGAGGTGCAAAAGTCCAATGTGCTCCTGATTGGCCCCACCGGGACCGGCAAAACCTACCTGGCCGAAAACCTGGCCCGGATGCTCGATGTGCCCTTCGCCATCGCCGATGCCACCACCCTCACCGAGGCGGGTTATGTGGGTGAGGACGTGGAGAACGTGCTGCTGCGCCTGTTGCAAGCTGCTGATTTTGACGTGCAGGCCGCGGAGAAGGGCATCATCTACATTGACGAGATTGACAAAATTGCGCGGAAGTCGGAGAACCCCAGCCTGACCCGCGATGTCTCGGGTGAAGGGGTGCAGCAAGCCCTTTTAAAGATAGTCGAGGGCACCGTTTCCAACGTGCCGCCGCAGGGCGGGCGTAAGCACCCGCATCAGGAGTTTATCACCCTCAACACCAAGAATATTCTCTTCATCCTGGGTGGGGCTTTCGACGGCCTCGAGCGGATCATCCTTTCGCGGGTGGACCAAAACCCCATCGGCTTCACCAAGCCCAAAAAGCACGAGGAGCGCCCCGAAGTCACCCCCGAAGACCTGGTGCGCTACGGCCTGATCCCCGAGTTTGTGGGCCGCCTGCCGGTGGTGGTGGGCCTCGATGCCCTCGATGAAGAGGCGCTGCTGCGCATCCTCACCGAGCCTAAGAACGCCCTGGTGCGTCAGTACCAGGAGCTTTTGCGCATGGAAGGCATCGAACTGCGCTTCACGCCGGGCGCGTTGCGTGAGATTGCCCGCCGCGCCCTCAAGCGGGGCACCGGGGCCCGCGGTCTACGGGCGGTGATCGAAAAAGCCATGATGGACCTGATGTTCGAGCTGCCGACTTCGGGTGTACGGGACGTGACCTTTGACCTGCTCCATCTGGACCGACCGCTGAAGGCGCTCGAGGAAGCCCGTTTACGCCAAGCGTCGTGACGTTTACCGTTTACAGTTAACCGTAACCGAAAAAGCAGGAGGCGATGGATACAAACCAGCCTCCTGCTCTTGCCTTTGCGGTAAACGGTAAACTGTTGGTGGTCAACGCCTCACTGCTGGGTCGAAATCCCGTCCTGTGGGGCCACTACCGGCTTGCCTGCCAGGGCATCGTTGAGCATCTTGCGCCAGCCGTTCAGCGACTCGGCTCCCTGGCTGCCGGAGAACTTCACCCCGTTGACGATAAAGCTGGGGGTCGAATCCAACGCGAGCTTGGAGGCCATGTCGCGGTCGGCGAGTACCCCGTCCCTCTTCTTGCCCGATTTCAAGCACTCGGTCATGGTGGCGGGAGCCATCCCGAGCTGTCCGGCCACATCGGCGAAGTACTGGTCGAGGCCATCACCCGAAAAGTTGGCCCACTGGGTCTGGGAGCGGAACAAAGCCTCGTGGTAGTCCAGGTAAAGATTGCTGTCAGCAGCGCAGGCGGCGGCCTCACTGGCGCGGATCACGGTATCCTGCCCGGCGAAGGGAAAATCGCGGAAGACATAGCGAACTTTGCCGGTATCTACGAACTCCTTTTTGATGACAGGGAGCACCTCCAAGGCATGATCGCGGCAGTGCGGGCAGAGATAGTTCGAGAAGTCCACCACCGTCACTTTGGCATCCGCCGGACCGAGGACAAAGCGGGCCCCACTGGCGGCATCGTTGAGCGAGACGGTGGCCTTGGGCCGCAGGGCGAAGAAAAGCACCCCGGCGAGGATCACCGCGACGGCGGCGACGGCGAGAAAGAGGGTTCGCTGCATGGGGTTTAGTCTAGCAGTTCTAGGTGAGAGCTATAAGATTCATACTGGAGCGTTGGCGTTTACGGTGAACTGTTGACCCAAAAAGTGATGTGATAGGTCGCAAGTCACAAGTCTCAGGTCAAAACCCTGTTTTCGGCTTGCGACATGGGACCTGTGACTCGCGACAGTCCATCCCGGTCGATGGTTGGCATTCAACGTTACTTTGCCCCCATTGCTTTGTCCAGCAAAGCTTTCCAGTCGTCGTAGCTGCGCCCTCCCACATACGACTCGCCACCCACGATAAAGGTCGGGGTGTCGCTGATGCCTAAGCGTCCGGCCAACTGCTGGTCGGCCAGCACCCCCTCGCGCTTCCCACCGGATTTTAAGCAGGTATCAAACTTGGCTTGGTCTAAGCTTAGCTGCCTCGCCAAATCGCTCAAAAACTTATCCAGGTCGCTCAGTTTGAGCCCGGCCCAGAGGTTTTGCGAGCGGAACAGGGTTTCGTGGTACTCCAGATACCTCTGCTGGTCGGCGGCACAAGCGGCAGCTTCGCCCGCCCGCACCACATTCGGCTGCGGCGAGCCGTCGGGGAGGCTGAAGGGCAGGTCGCGGAAGATGTAGCGAATTTTGCCGGTGTCTATATAGTCGCGCTTGATCTGCGGAAAAACCTCGGCGGTGTGGTCGCGGCAGTGGGGGCAGAGGTAGTTGGAAAACTCCACCACCGTTACCTTGGCATTTGCCGGGCCGAAGGCAAAACGGGCTCCCTCAGCGGGGTTGGCGTTGGTGGAAGTGGGTGCTGCGGTGGGGCGGGGTCTCGAGGCAAAGAGCAACACCCCGGCCAGCACCGCGGCGACCAGCAGTACACCGATAAAAAGCGTCCGTTGCATAGCTCAGTGTATCTGCGGAAGATGAGGTTTATCCTGAGACGGTGGAAATCCCCGATTACTGGCTATGCCGCCCCAGCTTTGCTCTATCTTCTGAGTTGGAAGAGCAGTTAGAGCTCATCTTTTCTGGTGGTTCTGAAGGCAACTGGCTACCCGGTGATTTACCCGTGCCCAAGTGGGTTTTCCCAAACTGGCTAGCCGAATCCAAAGGCCTGTTGTTCCACAGCTCGGGTAACCCCAATATTGAGGAGTTCGAGCCTCGAGCCCCCAACGCTACCGACGATGACGAATTCAGTCGGCAAACAGCGGTATTTGCCTCGTCGGACGGCATCTGGCCGATGTTCTATGCGATCTTAGACCGCACGCAGGGCAACCTGCGAATCCTCAACTCAGCCTTGCAGTTTGAGCTTCCTGACGGGAGTCTAAGCGATACCCGCTATTTCTTCTCTATCTCCGACCACGCGCTTGCCAAGAAACCCTGGCGTGAGGGGGTGATGTACCTATTCCCCCGTGAAGGCTTCGTCCAACAGCCGCCTTACATAGTCCAACATTGGACCGTCCGCGATCCTCACTGGGCGAGCCTTAAGCCAGTCAAGCCTCTAGCTAAGCTCCGTGTCCAGCCTGAAGATTTCCCCTTTCTGGCTCAAGTTCGCGCCCACGACGACGAGACTTTAGTAAGGCGGTTTACCGCTGACCTGCGTGGGTTTCCTTGGCTCGAGTAGCTGGCTAAAACTTCTCACGCCCGTTTGCCTTAGCCTGTCCACAAACATTTGGGGGAGTAGCCGCCTTAAGGGGAGTTCCGCCGCGTCAGTACGGTTGCCATAGGTAGCCCGCGCGGGACACAAGGGCCAGACCCAAGAACGGAGGACGTATGGGTTCGTTCTTGGATTTATGTTGCCGCTGGGTTCCCGCCACCTTTGACCGGGTAGAGCTCGTCCACGAGGATTCCGGGGAGCGCACCGAGGTTCACGTGTCCTGGCTGTATCAGCACGCCTGCCGGGAGACGATAGACCGGATGTACCTCAAAGGTAAGGCCAAGGTGGTGTGTGCCAGGGAGGTATGGCGCGGCCTCCAAACGGCAAAGCTCGTAGCCTAAAGCTATTCCCCGCCGAAGTACTCGGGGAGTTGGTCCCTGGTGATCAGCACGTCCCTGGGTTTGCTGCCCTGGTGCGGCCCGACGATGCCCATCGCCTCGAGGCCGTCCACCAGCTTTCCGGCCCTGGCGTGCCCCACTGAAAGGCGGCGCTGCAAGCGAGAAACCGAGGCATAACCTTCTTCAATGACGATTTCTGCGGCCTTCTTGAGCAACGGGTCGCCGAAATCAATCTCCTCGCCGCCCCCGCCTTCGCTGGCGATTTTGAGCGGCCCTTCAAAATCGCCCGCGTACTGCTCGACGAAGAAATCCTCGAAGCTCTGGCCGCGCAGGAACTCGGCGATGCGGTGGACTTCGGTCTCGGAGAGGAAAGGCCCTTGCAGACGCACCGGCTTGGGCAAACCGGGCTGGTGGTATAGCATATCGCCCTGCCCGACGAGCCGCTCCGCGCCGTAGGTGTCGAGAATCGTGCGCGAGTCAAAACCCGAGGACACCGCGAAGGCCATCCGGGCGGGCACGTTGACCTTGATTAGGCTCGTCAGGATGTCTACGCTGGGACGCTGTGTCGCCAAAATCAGGTGCATACCCGTCGCCCTCGCCATCTGTGCCAGCCGCAGAATTGCCTGCTCGACCTCTTTCGGCGCGGTGATCATCAGGTCGGCCAGCTCGTCTATCACGATCACCAGATAGGGGAGAAGCGGCTCCCCAGCGAGTTTCATCTTCCCATTGAACTGCTCCAAGTTCCGCGCCCCGACCTGGCTGAGCATCTTGTAGCGCCGCTCCATGTGCGCCACCGCGCCCAGCAGCACGCCTGCCGCATCCGCTGGGTTCGTCACCACCGGACGGACGAGGTGGGGAATGCCCTCGTAAGGCGTGAGCTCGACCATCTTGGGGTCAATCATCAGGAAGCGCAGCTCGGTGGGCAGATATTTGAACAGCAGGCTGGTGATGAGCGTGTTCACCGCGACGGATTTCCCCGAGCCGGTCGAGCCCGCGATCAGCAGGTGGGGCATCCGGGCTAAGTCTTTGACCCAGACCTCGCCGTCAATGCTCTTGCCCAGCACCATCGGCAGGGTGTCCTTGGTGCGGGCGAAAGCGTTGTTCCCGACGGCCTCGCTGTAGCGCACCAGTTCGCGCTCGGTGTTGGGAACCTCCAGGCCGATCACGCTCTTGCCGGGAATCGGGGCCTCGATGCGCACCGAACCCGCTGCAAGTGCCAGGGCTAAGTCGTTGTGGAGGTTCTGGACGCGGCTGATTTTCTCACCGGGGGCGGGCTCGAGCTCAAACCGCGTCACCGTCGGGCCGCGCGACCAGCTCACCACCTTGGCCTCGACCCCGTGGTGCTTGAGGGTCTCGTTGATGAGGTTTACCTGGCGGCGGGTGCTGGCCTCGAGCGCTCTGGCATCGAGTTTGGGCGGCTCGGGTTTGTCCAGCAGGTCGAAACCGGGCAGCGAGAGGGCGGTGGAGTTCTTGCGATTTGAGCTTGGAGCAGCCTGCGTGCTGGAGGGCTTAATCGGCACGGGCGGTTTTGCGTCCAGGGCAGGGATTGCCGACCGGCTAACTTTCTCCTTGACCTCGGGCTCGGGGAAAACAAAGTCGAAATCTATCGCCGGTTCGGGTTTGGCCGTCGCCACCTCGAAGGCGGGCGGGTCTGCTGAAAGGCCGCGCTCGAGCAGCGACCGGAGTCCGGCGGGCTGGGCCTCGGCAGGCGCGGCCTCGGCCCACTCGGCCCAGCGCAGCCAGGCGTCCACCCTCGCCTCGAGCCCGGCGGTGAGGGTCTCGAGTTCGCGCCACTGGTCCTGCCGCGCCCCGTGCTCGTCCCAGGCGGTGAGGATGCCCTTGGTGGTCGGATTGCTGAGGCGTTTGGCGGCCAGGTCGGCCTGACGGATCAGCGTCCCGGTCTTGGAAAGCAGCGTCTTGATTTCCAGCACCAGCGCGGTGCGGCGTTCTTCCAAAGCCTGGGCCAGCCCCTCGCCCTTGAGCGGCGCTGCGAGGGCAGCAGCGAGGCGGGTCAGGCGGTCGGGGAGCGGGCGGACCTCGGTTTTGAGCTTCTCCGCGAGTTCCCTGGCCCGTTCGTTGCGGAAATCGCCCAGCACCGCGTGAAACCCGGCCAGTTCGGCCTCATCCTGGGGATTTTTGCGGAACGCCTCGAGGTCGCGCCCCAAGGTTTCCAGCGCCTTGTGCTCGGGATAGCGCTCGGCCAGTGCTTGGGATTCATGTCCTAGGCGGGTGGCGGCGCTTGAGAGCCGGAAGGCCCGATACAGGCGGTGCCCAGCCAGGGCTGTACGGCGAATCCCCCGCCCGACCAGATGCCCCGGCAGTCGGCGTAGGGCGACGTCGGCGACGAAGGTGAGCAGCAGCATCGGGATCAGCAGGCCGAAGGGTCCTAAACTTCCGGTGAGCAAGCCGTGGCTCACCGTTCCCAGCGCCCCGCCGAAGGGTTTTGAGACGTGGGTCACCAGCGGTAAAGCCACCAGCCCACCCGTGAACACCAGCGCGGTGACACGGGCAAACCCGGCTAAGGGCCGGTCCAGCAGGAGGAAAACCCCCAGAATCGCCAGCGCGGGCGGAATTAGCCAGGCCACCACGCCCAAGTTGCCCCACAGCAGGTTTTGCAAGGTGCCGCCGAGCTGTCCGGCCAGCTTGGAGCCGGTGTAGATGGCTACGGCGGTGGTGACGGCCAGCCCCATGGTGATTAAGGAGAGGGCCTCGAGGTCACGTTTGCGTTCGACAGGAGAGGGTTGTTTGGCCTTATCGCCTTTGGATTTTGGCTTCGCCATCGCTTACGATTGTAACATATCAGTCAATTGCTGCGACAAGCACACGTTAATGCAAGGGTGTGGGTTCTTAGAAATCGAGATCAAACCCCTCCGGCGCCGTCGCGCCACCTGCCTGATGTTTGCAGCCAATAAGGTCTAGGGCAGGAGCTAATTGTTACGTTTCCAAGGGGAGGCGGTGTGGTTTGCCCCCTTAGTAAGGGGGCCGTCCGAGGTAGCCATGGGTTATGGTCTGCACCGAT
The DNA here is from genome assembly GCA_040290005.1 of Meiothermus sp. Lineage (GTDB taxonomy): Bacteria > Deinococcota > Deinococci > Deinococcales > Thermaceae > Meiothermus. Next base: position 9,209 of record PSMF01000057.1, on the reverse strand, counting down.
CCACCTTGACCGATGGGGGGATTTTGCTGCGGCAATCTCCACGAGTTGACGACCGACGCGCGTAGGTACGCGGGGCCCTGAGTACCGGCGCAGCTCTAGCCGCGATGTAGCGGTCACCGATGGCGATACGAGCCGGGCTGCAGGGCGGCTTCACTGTCGTCCTTATAGAACCCCGCAGACTGATGGGCCGAATTCCTATCCATGTTTTATGCTTTAGGAGCATGAAAACCACGCCGCTGCACGAGCAACACCTGGCCTTGGGGGCCAAGATGGTTCCCTTCGCCGGGTTCGACATGCCCATCCAGTACACCTCGATCACCTCCGAGCACTTAGCGGTGCGCGGCCTGGCGGGGATGTTTGACGTGAGCCACATGGGGGAGTTCTGGATACGCGGGCCTCAGGCGCTCGAGTTCCTGCAATACGTCACGCTCAACGATGTCTCCAAGCTGAAAGTTGGGCGGGCCCAGTATTCGATGCTCCCTAACGCCTCGGGTGGGCTGGTAGACGACATCTACGTGTACCGGACGGGGGAAACCGAGTATCTGATGGTGGTGAACGCCTCCAACATCGAGAAGGATTGGTTGCATCTAAAGGGATTAATCGAAGGGTTCGATGTAGAACTCGAGAACGCCTCGGAGTTCTTCGCCCTGCTCGCGGTGCAGGGGCCAAGAGCCGCCGCCACGCTGCAAAAGCTCAGCGATACCGACCTGTTGGAACGCAAAAAGAACGACACCTTCATGGCGAAAATTGCCGGGAAGTGGGCGCGGCTAGCCCGAACTGGTTACACCGGCGAGGACGGCTACGAGGTTTTTTTAGCCCCCGACGAGGTGCGGGTGGTATGGAAGGCCCTATTGGATGCGGATGTTACCCCCTGCGGGCTGGGGGCGCGGGACACTTTACGTCTGGAAGCCGGTTTTCCGCTCTACGGCCACGAACTCACCGACGAGACCATCCCGCTGTGCACGCCGCTGGCCTGGGTGGTGAAGGCGTACAAGACTTTCCACGGCAAAGAGGCCATGATGGGCCGTCCCTGTGTGCAAAAGCTGGTGGGGCTGACGTTGGAGACGGGGATTCCCAGGGAGGGTTATCCAGTAGTCAAGGACAAGGCGAAGGTTGGCTACATCACCTCCGGGACGCACTCGCCGGTGCTCAAGAAGGGCATCGGGATGGCCTATGTCAACACTGAGCTCGCTGAGACGGGGGCGAGCCTTGAAGTTGAGATTCGCGGTAAAACCGTCTCTGCCACGGTCGTAGAAACCCCGTTTGTCCAGTAGACTAGGAGGCGCTATGGATTATCCCGAAACCCTCAGATACAGCAAATCGCACGAGTGGGCGCGGCAGGACGGCGATATGATTGCAGTAGGCATCACCGATTACGCCCAAGACCAGCTCGGGGACGTGGTTTTTGTCGAGTTGCCCAGCGTGGGGAAGACCGTCGCGGCGGGCAATTCCATCGCGGTGGTGGAGTCGGTGAAGACCGCCTCGGACATCTACGCCCCAGTAGCGGGAGAGGTCGTTGAGGTCAATGCTGCCCTGGCCGACAAGCCCGAACTGCTCAATAGCTCCCCCTTCGAGGACGGCTGGATGTTCAAAATCCGCCCCAGCCAGCCCGGCGAACTCGACACCCTGATGAGCGCCGCCGCTTACCGTCAGTTTGTAGAGTCGCAGTAAAGTGTTCGGGGTCGAGGGCTTAGGGCCAGGTTACAGTTTTCTCTCGACCCTTGGCCCTAGACTCTAGACAGGTTCTAACGTATGGACTATACGCCCCACACCCCCCAAGACCTCGAGGCTATGCTCGCCAAGGTCGGCGCCAAAGACCTTCGAGACCTCTTCCACGATCTGCCCCAAGACCTGATTTTCCCTGAGCTGGACTTGCCCGAGCCGCTCACCGAAGCGGAGATGATGCGAAGTCTGCGCGAGCTGGCGGCCAAGAACGCTTCTGCCGCCACCAGTTTTCTCGGCGGCGGTCTGCGGGCGCACTATGTCCCGGCTGCCGTCGTTCCGTTGGCGGCTCGAGCAGAGTTTATCTCGGCCTACACGCCCTACCAGCCCGAGGTCAGCCAAGGTTTGCTACAGGCCATCTTCGAGTATCAGACGATGATTTCCGAACTCACCGGCCTGCCCGTCTCCAACGCATCTCTTTACGATGGCTCGACGGCATTGGCTGAGGGGGTTTTGTTAGCCCTGCGCGAGACGGGGCGGAACAAGGTGCTGGTTTCGCAGGGCGTTCACCCCGAGTATCGCGAGGTGCTGAAGACCTATCTGGACGCGATTGGGGCGGAGTTGGAAGAGATTGGGCTTAGGGACGGCAAAGCCTCGTCTGTGCAGGTTTCCGCTGATGTGGGTGTGGTGGTGGGAGCAAACCCCAACTTTCTCGGGGCAATCGAGAATCTCGCACCCTTAGCTGATGCCGCCCATGCCGCAGGCGCACTGTTTGTTGCCGTCGTGGACGCGCTTTCGCTCGCCGTGCTCAAAACGCCCGGCAGTTACGGTGCGGACATCGCGGTGGGGGAGGGTCAGCCGCTCGGCAACGCGATGGCCTTTGGCGGGCCGCAGTTCGGCTTTATGGCGGTGAGGGAGAACTTAGTGCGTCAGCTCCCTGGTCGTTTGGTCGCTGAAACCAGCGACGTGGACGGCAAACGCGGTTACATCCTCACGCTGCAAGCCCGGGAGCAGTACATCCGCCGGGGCAAGGCCAAATCGAACGTCACCACCAACGCCCAGCTCACCGCGCTGATGGGCGCGGTGTATCTGGCCGCGCTGGGGCCGCAAGGATTAGAGGAGGTAGCAACTCGCTCGGTGGTGAACGCGCATGAGCTTGCGAAGCGTCTGACGGCGATTCCTGGGGTTCGGCAGGTCACGCCCGAGCCTTACTTCTGCGAGTTCGTGCTCGAGCTTCCCAAAAACCCGGTCCAAGTCCGCTCCGAACTCGCGGGACGCGGGATTCACGCCGCCGTGCCGGTTCCGGCGGAGTATGGTGAGAACCTGGCCCTGTTCGCCGCTACCGAGGTTCACACCAAGAAAGATTTGGCGGGGTTGGAAGCGGCTTTGCTCGAGGTGCTGGCATGATCGCTGAGAAAAAAGAAGTGAACGTTGAATCCCCGCTCATTTTCGAGAGGAGCGTTCCCGGAAGGCGCGGAGTCCGCCCGCCTGCGGTTCTTGAGGCTGATTTATCCGCTTTATTGGGTGCGGAAAATCTCCGTCCTGAACCACCCAAGCTCCCTGAGGTGGACGAACTCACCTTAGTGCGCCACTATACCGGCCTTTCGCGCCGCCAACTCGGGATTGATGTGGCCTTTTATCCCTTGGGCTCGTGCACCATGAAGTACAACCCCAAGGTCCACGAGGCCGCCGTCGCCCTGTTTGCCGATCTGCACCCCTATCAGGCTCCCGAAACCGCGCAGGGAGCGCTGCAACTGATGTACGAGTTGCAAAGGGACCTCTCCGAGATTACCGGGATGGATGCGACCACCCTGCAACCGGCGGCTGGAGCCCACGGTGAGCTAACCGGCATCCTGATGATTCGTGCGTACCACGACTCGAGGGGCGAACATGCCGGGCGCCGCCTCGTCCTCGTCCCCGACTCGGCCCACGGCTCCAACCCGGCTACGGCGAGTATGGCGGGCTACGCGCTCAAGGAGATCCCCTCTGGGCCGGACGGGGAAGTTGACCTCGAGGCTTTGAAGCGCGAACTCGGCCCACACGTCGCTGCCATTATGCTCACCAACCCCAATACGTTGGGCCTGTTCGAGCGCCGGATTCGCGAGATTGCCGAGGCCGCACACGCCGTCGGGGCGCAGATGTACTATGACGGGGCCAACCTCAACGCCATCATGGGCGTGGCCCGGCCCGGCGATATGGGCTTTGACGTAGTTCACCTCAACCTGCACAAAACTTTTACCGTGCCGCACGGCGGCGGTGGGCCGGGGAGCGGGCCGGTGGGGGTGAAAAAGCACTTAGAGCCCTTCCTCCCTTCGCCGCAAGTCGTCCAGCGCGGCGAAACCTACGCCCTCGACTACAACCGCCCGCAAAGTATCGGTCGGGTCAAGAGCTTTTACGGCAACTTCGGTGCGCTGGTGCGGGCTTATGCCTACATTCGGATGCTGGGTCAGGAGGGGATTCAGAAGAGCGCAGCTTTGGCCGTCCTGAACGCGAACTACCTCAAGGAGCTGCTAAAGGAGCAGGGCTACCGCGTCCCCTTCGACCGAATCTGTATGCACGAGTTCGTGGCCCAGCCGCCCGAGGGGTTCAAGACGTTAGACATCGCCAAAGGGCTGCTCGAGATGGGCTTCCACCCGCCCACCGTCTACTTCCCCCTCATCGTCAAGGAGGCGCTGATGGTCGAGCCCACCGAGACCGAGACCAAGGAAACCTTGGAAACCTTCGCGGCGGCGATGGGTGAAATCTTGCAGAAGGGCAAGGAGTGGCTCGAGGGCGCTCCCTACACCACCCCAGTCCGCCGCTTAGACGAGCTACAGGCTAACCGCAAGCCCAAGCTGCGCTGGAATCTGTAAGACCCCGCGTTCTGAACGTGATAATTGCCCTGTCTGCCAACTCCCTCTAAGACGCGAATCTTTCGGAATTATGGGAGCGCCTCTCGAGCTGGGGGGCGCTCCCTGGTCTTTACGCTCTTTTACTTACCCGGATTTCGCAAGCACAACCCGACCACGTTGCTGCTGGTCCAGCCGACAAACCCGCTGTTGACGATGGTGCGGTCGCTGGCGGTGATCCAGATGGTGTAGCCGCACCGGGGCAGCTTCGCGGTGTCCACCTCCCAGCGCCCGGCCTCGCCGCCCGTCGGAAGGGCCGGATAGCTGCGGCCCACCGAGCCCGCGTTGGGGGCGCCGCTGACCACCACCGGGCTGGTCAGGCGGAAGGTTCCGCCGTTGGCTGGGGCAATGAAGATGCTGAACCCGGAGAGATGGGCGTCGCGCACCTCGTAGGCCCCGCCGACGGTGTCGCCGATGGTGAAGTCATTGCAGGCCCCGTTGCCGATGGGGGTCCCGTTCACCGAGTCAATGCCGATGAAAGGGCGGTTGGGGTCACTCAAACCGCCGGTGGGTGCGGCGTTGTCGAGCTGAACCGTCACCGCAGCGCTGACCCACTCGAGCAAGCTTCCGGGGTCCTTGACCCGCACCCGCAGCCGCCAGAGGTCGTTGCCCGAGGTCTGCCAGCGCGCCAGCACGTTCCCGCTGGGGAAGATCAGGTCGGGGCCGGTGAGGTCTTCTTGATACTCGAAGAAGCCTTGGGCGTCCACGCTTTGCAGGACGTTGCTGTGGGCCAGGCTAGGGAAGCTATCCAGCCCCAGGTTGAAGCTGTCGCTGACGAACTGGTTGAAAGCCCCCCAGGTCCCTGAAACCGGGTCAAACTTGCTCAGCTCCACGCGGTACTTGAGCTTGGCCGCTCCGGCGCTGATGTCGGTGGGGTTGACGATCCGCCCGGTGATGCCCACCTCCCCGCCGAAGGGGCTGTCGGTGGCGGTGAACCCCGCCGTGGCCGCTGCGCCGTTGGCGAGGCCCAAACCGCCGATGTTGGCGATGTTCATCCCGCCCACGGTCTGCACCATCGGTGGATGTTCACCGGGGTTGATGATGAAGCCGGGGTCTACCAGCACCAAAGTATCTTCATGGTTGCCCCACACCGGGGGTTTGTTGGGGTTGGTGGGGTCGGGGGGGACGTTCCAGGAAAGGATGGCCCGGATGGGGATGATGACCGGGCCTTCCTGACAGGGTTTGCGGTATTTGGTCAGGGCCGCGGGCAGGAAGACCGCGTACTCCAACCCCTCCTTGGGGATATCGCTAAAGTCGTGCGTGGTCACCGAAGTGGTGCCCAGGTAGGTCTCGAAGGTGCCATTCCCGTCCAGGTCGGCCCAGAAGGCCACGTACTCCTTGCTCCCCGCGGTACAGGGGCCGCCCGAGTAGCCCGAGGGCAACTTGACCCGGATCACCCCGGCCAAGCTGTCCAGCACGGGATTGTAGCCGATGCACTCGAGCTGTTCGTAGCTGGTGTTGCCGTCCAGCCCCTCTTTGGGGAAGAGCTGGTCAATGATCTTGGAGAGGTCGAGTTCCACGCCCGGTAGAAGCTCCCCCAGGCTGGTGGACTGGAGTGAGAGGGTCTGCTGGCTGACGAGCGCGTTCAGCTCCTTAAGGGCGAAGCGGTGGGGCTCGACCTTATCCCCGTAGGTCTTGCTCAGCTCGAGCAGGGAAAGCTCAGGCTTCGCCAGGCTGATGCTTTGCTGCGGGTCTATGAGGGCCTCGAGGTTGCTGGGCAGCTTGACCTTAGCCTCGTGGAGCAGCTCGTAGAGCTTGATCAGCTTGAACCCGTCAATCTGGATCACGGTATTGTGGACATCGCCCCAGATTGGTCTGTGGTCCGGGTCAGGGGGAACCGGGTCGTTCCAGGAGAGTATTGCCCGCACCCGCGCGAAGTTATGGATGAAGCACCACTTCTTGGGCGGTTGGATATCCACCGAGACGTCGTATTCCAGCCGTTTGCCCCCCTCGGTGCCCTGCGGGACATCGCGGGCGGTGAAGCTAGACATCCCCAGGTCCTGCCAGTTCACGCCGTTGTCATACGAGATGAAGAACCGCACGTACTCTTGGGTGCCTTGGCTGCACAGCCCGCCGCCGTAGCCGAAGGGCTGTTTGACAAAGACCACCGCCTCCAGGCGGCCCAACTGCGGCTGAAACCCCACACAACCCAGCTCCTCGTAGAAGTTGTTCCCGATGATCTCGAGTTTGGGTTTGAAGGGACTGTTTCCCAGGTTCCCGAAGTAGTTGGGGTTGGAGAGCAGCAGGGCCCGAAACTGCTGTCGCTCTTTCAAAAAGGGCAATTCTTGCTGGGTCGAATCCTTCCTTGCCATCACAATCTCCTTCCAGCGCTTGGGCGCTGTGCCCCTATATAAGCGCAGAAGAGGTTACATTCAGGTCACAAAAACCCTCCGCCCCGCTTGGTATGAGCGGGCGGAGGGGGAGGGCCGAGGACCGCGGCCCTAGCGCAGCAAGTCGCTGATGACCTTTTGATAAGTATCGGCCCTGGCCTCCAGAGACAGGGTTTGGAGGTCGCCGCTCATAAAAGTGGCCTTACCATTGCCGTAGGCCGTGGACTCGGAGATGGGTTTTTTCTTGTTCTCCTGCGTCACCAATAGCAGTTTCCCCCCGGCCTGCACCCAGCCCCGCAGCATCAGCCGTTGCGACTCCGGCCAGTTGCGGGTCCAGTCGCTCTCTAAAACCCACACCACCAGTGCATAGTTCTTGAGCTTGTCGGGGCCGGGGCGCTGGGAGGGCTTAATCCTCATCACATCCGGTTTATAGCCGAGGTTTTGCAAGGCCGCCTTGCCACCATCCAGACCATTGGTCTCGACCACCAGCAGGGCGGCTTTCTTGTTCTGCGGCGGGTCTACCGGGTTCGCATTAGCCGAGAAGTTCACCACCAGTTGGTCGGTGCCGGGGCTGGTCTCGTTCCCTTTGACGGTCTTGAGCACGTAGCGGTAGGGGCTACCCCGCTGCAGGTTGGTGTCGGTGAACATCGGGCGGTCCACCCGCTGCGGCCCCCCCGCGCTCATCTCGCGCACCTCGTAGCCGGTGGCGCCGGGCACCGGGTCCCAGGTCAGGATGATCTTGCCGTCTTGCACCTTGGCCTGGAAGTTGCTGGGGTTGGGGAGCGGCTGGGGTTGCTGCGCCTGGGGCGGAGCGCCGCCGAGCGAGGCCCAAGCCTGCCCGAGCTGGATCAGCCCCTTCCCGGTACCTGCCTGTAGCGGGAGCGCGGTGCTCAGCAGGGCGTTTTTTACCGCGTCGGCCTTGGCCCCGCCCGACATCAAAAGGGCTGCGCTTCCGGCTACCAGCGCCGTGCTGGTCGAGGTTCCGCTCATCGCCATGTAGCGCCCGCCGGGGATCGCCGACATCACGTTGACGCCGGGGGCTACCAGGTCGGGCTTTTGCAGCACCACGTTGTAAGGGTCGCCCCAGCGCACCTCGCCGCGGCTGCTAAAGCTGGCGAGTTTGTTGTCCTGGTCCACTGCCCCCACCCCCAGCACACCCGGCATATTGCCGGGGGAGGTGGTGGTAGAGCCGCTATTGCCGATGGCAAAGACGGGTACCACGCCCATCTGTTTCATCCGCTCGACCACCGGCGCGAACTCACTCCAGTTGCCCTCCATCCCCAGCGACATCGAGACGATGTTGACGTTTTGCTCCAACACCCAATCTAGGCCGCCCAATACCTGGGCCAGCGTCCCGTTCCCCTGCGGCAGCACCAGCGCCGAGACGATCTTGGCATCTGGGGCCACCCCCACCCCATTCCCAGCGATCAGCGCGGCGGTGTAGGTGCCGTGCTGGGCCGAGTCGTAGGGCTCGGAAACCTTGGGCGTTCCCGTCTCGTCAATCACCGCGAAGGCCGCGACCTTGCCCTTCAATGCCTCGTGCGAGGCGTCCACCCCGGTGTCTAAGTGTCCGATGCGGATACCCTGCCCCTTGAGCCCGGCGGCCCACAGCGCTTTGGCCCCGATCTTCTCCAAGGCCCAGTCGCTACCCTGGTCGCTCGGCACGGCCAGCGCGTTCGCCACCCCGCTCACCAGCTTGACCTGGCGGTTGGGGTAAACCCGCTGCACGCCGGGGATGTTGATCAAGGCCCCCACCTGCGACTGGGGGAGCCGCACCAGCAGGCTCTGGCTAGCCCAGAAACCCTCGCTGACCTGGACCTTTAGCTTCTGTTTCATCTGGCCAAGGTTGGACCGCAGAATTCGGATGAAATCCTTACGGGTCTGGCCCTTAGGCAGCGCGGGGCCGCCGAACTCGACGATCACCTCGACGATGGGGTCGCCTGAGGTCTTCTGCGCCAACCCCAGCGGGTAAGCCAAAAGCATCAACAGCGTGAGGAAAACGCGCATGGTCATGTCTTTAACGCTAGACGGCAATCTGGATGCCTACTTGAGTCGCAACTAAAGATTTCTTAGGTCTTTGCCTTGAGATAGGCTTAACCTGGGCTGAATACCAAACGCAAGACGCAAAGCGCCGAAAGCCTAAAGCCGGAGGCCGAAAGCTATAAAAGTGTCATTCTGAGCGCGGCGGAGCGGAATCAAAGAATTCTCCACGCGCATCCGTACAGGATTACTGGGGTAAAAAGACGTTTCTTAATACCCGAGCACTTACGTTTTGACGCGCGTATGGGATGTTTCGCTTTGGCTCAACATGACAATGTTTTCATTGATA
>PSMF01000056.1:0-21843 GCA_040290005.1 Meiothermus sp. | reverse complement strand
CCCTTTGCCGCTGAAGGTCTCCGGGCCAGGCGGGCTCGAGGGGTGATTGCTTTTCATAAAGGCTAGGCCGAACGGGCGCTGTGAGCCCGAGTAGAGCCAGACGAACCGCTCCGACTCGAAGCCAACCTCAAACCCTAGCCGTCGGTAGAACTCACGGGTCTCGTCCAGCTTGTCGGTGGTGATCAAGGGGTACACGTCTTGAAGGCGCATATTTTCCTCCCTTTCTGACAAAATCGGGGTCAAAAAGATGATAACATACACACTGTATGTATGTAAAGAGGAAGTAATATAAAACCGATGACCAAGCCCGAAAACCGCCAAGCCTTGCGCACCGAATCCACTCGAGCCCGGCTGCTCGAGGTAGCCCGCGGACTGTTCGCCGAGCGCGGCTTCGCCGGGGTTCCGGCGGAGGAGCTGGTCGCCCGCGCCGGACTCACCCGCGGGGCGCTTTATCACCATTTCGGCGGTAAGGAAGGGCTCTTTGCCGCGTTGTATGAGCAGATGCAGCAGGAGCTGACCGAACAAATCAACGCTAGAGCTGAGGGAGCGCTGGACCCCTGGAGCGCCCTGAAGCTCGGCTGCCAAGCCTTTCTCGAGGCCTGCACCGATCGTGCAGTCCAGCAGATCGTTCTGCTCGATGCCCCGGCGGTGCTGAGCTGGGAGCGCTGGCGCGAGGTGGACTCCCAGTATGGCTTGGGCTCGCTCAAAGATGGCCTCCAAGCCGCTATGCAAGCAGGTTTTCTAAAACCTCAGCCCTTAGACGCGCTGGCGCATCTGCTCGAGGGGGCCATGAACGAGGCCGCGATGTGGATCGCCCGCTCGCCCGACCCCAAGACGGCCCTCCAACAAGCCCACAAGGCTTTAGACGGCCTGCTGGAGGGGTTACGCCACTAGTTGAGCACCCGCACCGTCGGGACCGCGAGCCCTAGCGCCCGGTACAACCGGTCCATATCCCTGAAGAGGTAGTGCACGCTCTCCTCGAGTTCATCGAGATATTCAGAAAGCTTGGGATGATCGGTTTCCACCGCCTTGCGAAACTGGGCGAACACTTTATGGGCCCGTACGATGGACTGGCGCAACGCGGGGTTTTGCCGGGCAAAACGTCCATAGGCGGGGTGAGCTTCCGCCCGTTCCCAACGGGTCTCGTGGTTTTCGATCTGGTGCAAGAGGTGCTGGAGACGCGCCCGGAGTTCTTCGGACATACCTCACTTTAGCAAGGCTCAGGCGGCAATCAGGTGAAAACCAGCCAAAACTCAGCTTAACTCCAACTCGGAGATTGCGACCGGAGCGTTGGCCCGGGCCGACTCATACGCCGCCAACGCCACCCGCAGGGCTTGGTAACCGTCGTTCCAGGTCACGCTGGGCGGGCGTTCCTCTCGAATGCTGGCGAGCCATTCTTCCAACATAGCCCGATCCGGATTGGGGCCAAACCCCACCCAACTGTAGGGGCGGGCTGCTTGGCGGCTGTAAAGGTTTACGTGCTGGGCGAAGGAATCCATCACCGCCGTGCCGCGTTCACCCACCACCTCCATCTTCAGGTGGCCCCAGCGCGGATACCAAATGGGGCGGCTCCAGGAACAGTCAATACTGGCCTGGACCCCACCCTCGAGCTTGACGAGGAGGAGCCCGGCGGTGTCCACCTTTACCTCGCCGGGATAAAAAAGGTTGTCCACCTCGGCGTAGACCTCGGTAACCTCGGCACCGAAACACCAGCGCAACAGGTCAGCCAGGTGAACCACGTGATCCATCACCGCGCCGCCGCCTGCGAGTTCTTTGTCAGCGAACCAGGCCCGGTAGGCCTTGGGAATCTCGGAGTGATTGATGCCGACCACACCGTAAATCTGGCCCAGTTGTCCGCTTTGAATCGCAGCCCGAACCGACTGAGTAGAAGGGGCAAAGCGCATCGGGAAGGCGGTCATGAAGTGAACTCCATTCCGCTCGCAGGCCGCGTTCATGGCTTTGGCGTCTTTTAGGTTCGCTTCTATCGGCTTCTCGCAGAGAATCTGACATTTGGCTTCAGCGGCCATCTCCACGAGTTCGCGGTGGCGGGCGTTCTCCGAGCACACGATAGCCCCGCCGAGCCCTTCAGCCAACAAATCCTCGTGCCGGGCGAACCATTTCAATCCGTATTCTTCGGCGAAATGTCGGCCTTCCCCGGCATCTTCGTGGGAGAACCCGACCAGTTCGACTCCCGGCGCGGTTTTGAGGATGGCTTGATACCCTTCGGCGTGCAGGTGGGCGAAACTCAGGATACCAATGCGCATAGGGCCTCTAAAGGGTGACGGGTTTGCCGGTGGCGATGGATTGTCTAGCGGCCAGGGCGATGCGCAGGGCCTCGAGGCCATCCTTGGCCGTCACCTCGAAGGGCTCGCCGCTCACGATGGCCCGATACGCGTGCTGAAGTTCAACGGCATACGGGTCGTCAGAGAGACCCGAGGTGGGTAACCCCACCGAAGAAGTGTTGCCGTCGCGGGTGAGGGTAAAGCTCCGCACCGGGGTGTGCTCGTCCGAGCTCCACTCGATCAGGCCATCCGTTCCAGACAGGTCGAGCGCGGTGCGGAATACCCCCTGCGGATAGGCCCAGCCGCCCTCGATCAGGGCCATCGGGCCGTCCTTGAAGCGCAGGATGGCCTGGGCATACTGTCCTGGCCCGTCGGTGGCCTGGTTCAACCGGGCAAAGACCCGCTCCACCTCGCCCCCCAGCCACCGGGCGTAGTCGAAGTCGTGAATCATCAGGTCTACGAGCATTCCTCCCGAGCGCGACTCGTCTAGGTACCAGTTATCCGGCTGGTTTAGGCGCGGCACGTAGGCCACCCGCTTGAGCCGCATCACCCCCAGCGTCCCGATCTGCCCCTTGGCGATCAGCTCGCGCGAAAGCCGGTACTGCGGAAAGAACCGCACCACCATCGCAATGAAGAGCCGCACCCCGGCGTTGTTGCAGGCTTCGATCATCTCTAAGCCGTCCTCCACGCTCAGGGCGATGGGCTTCTCGCAGACGATGTGCTTTCCCGCCGCCGCCGCTTGCAGCACCATCTCTTTGTGGGCAAAGGTGGGGACGCAAACGTCTACGATGTCGGCCTGCTCGAAAAGGGCCTCGAGGGTGTCGTAGGCTTCGGTACCAAAGTCATCGGCAACCCTACAGGCCTGCTCCACGTTCTCCGAATAAAACCCGATCAGCTCGGCCTCGGTCTGCCGCCAGCCTGCCGCGTGCACCTCGCCCATCATTCCGCTACCGACAATTCCCACCCGCATGGGTTCTCCTCCAATAGAGTTTACCGAAAAGGCGATGTCGAAGGTCGAAAGTCGAAGGTCTAAGGCCAACCCTTGTTTTTGCCCTTCGACCTTCGACCTTTGACCTGCGACATCCTTTCACTTCACCGCCCCCGACGTGATTCCCCGGATGAGCTGCTGTGAGAAGATGAAGTAAAGCACCACTGCCGGGACAATCGCCAGCGTCAGAGCGGCCAAAACCGCGTTGTAGTCGTTGACAAACTGGCCCAAAAACACGCTCGCTCCCAACACAATGGTTTTAGTGGATTCTCCTGGGGCCAGGATGAGGGGAAACCAAAGGTCGTTCCAGATCGGAATCATCGAGATGGCGAGCACCGAGCCGATGGCCGGGCGCACCAGCGGCAGGGTCAGCCAGTAGATGCGGTATTCGCTGGCCCCGTCAATGCGGGCGGCATCCTTCAAATCTTTGGGCAACTGGCGCATGAATGCGGTCAGGATGAAGACGGCCAGCGGGATGCCTTGAGCGGTATAGACCAGAATCAGTATCCACAGCGTGTTCACCAAATGCAGCCCCACCGCAAGTTGCAGGATGCCCACCGTGCCCAGCCGAATCGGCACCATGATACCGATGGCGAGGTACAGGGCGGCGAGGGTATTGAGCCGGAAAGTGTACTCGGATAAGGCGAAGGCGGCCATCGAGCTAACCAGCAGAATCAGCAGAAGCGAGCCGCCCGTGACGAGCAGGCTGTTGAGGAAGAAGGCCGGGAAATTAGCCGTGGCTTGCAGGGTTTTGTAGCCGTCCAGGGTGAAGCTCGAGGCGTTCGGCAGCGCAAACGGCGCGCTAAAAATCAGCAGCTTGTTCTTGAGCGAGTTGACAATGACCAGCAGCACGGGAAATAAGGCCAGCGCCGAGTACGCGATGAGCGCGATGTGCGTAGCGATAACTTGGGGCCAATAGGTCTTAGTCACCGCTCACCCCGCCCAACTACCAAATCACGAAACCTGTCATTCTGAGCCGTCCGTCCACTGGACAGACGGGCGAAGAATCCCACACGCGCACCACAACACAAGTTCTCGGGTTGAAAAAACGTCGTCCAGTACCCGAGGTGTTGACGAGTGACGCGCGTGGGTGGACGACAAGCAATAAAGTCCCTACAATCTCCGCAAATAGACGGGCCGGACGTGAAAGGGGATGTTCCACCGCTCAACATGACACCTTTCCTAGAATTGAATGTCCTGCAAACGCCGCTGCCAGGCGAAAAGATAAATCAGCACCCCGACGAGGATAATGAGGAGCATCACCCCCGCCACCGTCGCGCCCATGAACGGGTCGCCTGGCTGGAGCTGGTAGCCAAAGAAGGTACGGTAGAAGAAGGTCCCCAGAATATCTGAGGCAAAATTCGGCCCCGCAAGTGCCCCTTGGGTCGCGTAAATCAAGTCGAAGGCGTTGAAGTTGCCCACGAAGGTCAGCACCGCGACGATGCCCACGGTGGGCAGGATGAGCGGAAACTGGATGCGCCAAAAAACAGTCCAGTAGGAAGCGCCGTCCACCCTGGCCGCCTCCATCAGCTCATCAGGAATGCGAATCAGCGCGGCGAGAAACAGCATCATCGGGATGCCGATGTTCTGCCACACCGAAATCAGCGCCAGGGTGGGCAGGGCGGTGGATTCTAGGCCCAAGAACGGCTGATTGATCCCGATCGGGTTCAGCACGCCCCAGACCGGATTGAGGATGAGCTTCCAGATAAAGCCGATGATGACCACCGAGAGAATCGTGGGCGTAAAGATCAGGGTGCGGTAGATGGCGGCTCCACGGATTCTCGAGACCAGTAAGGCCGCGAGCAAAAGGCCCACCGGGTTTTGCACCAGCATGTGGATAACGAAGAATTTTATGTTGTTCCACAGCGCGTTCCAAAAAGGCTTGGCCCATAGCTCGGCGGAGAACAGGGTGTGATAGTTTTGCAGTCCTACAAAAGTTCTCGGCCCGTCGCCGGAAACGTTGTTGAGCGAAAGCCAGAGTGAGTTGAACAAAGGGTAAATCATAAAAGCGGTGTAAATCAGCACCGCCGGGGCTAAGAACACCAGGATGTGCCAAGGGAAGGGCTTTTTGCTCATATAAGTTTTTCCCTCTCCCCTTGCGGGAGAGAGTAGGGTGAGGGGTCGAAACCGCAGGTTTCGTCAATGCTGCGAAGGTCAAAGGCATTCGCTTCGCTCACACCCTCACCCCAACCCCTCTCCCCGCCGCGCCGTGGCGGGCGCAGGGAGAGGGGCTAGCTACTTATTGTTCTTCTGCGGCGCGTACCACGAGGCCAGCCGCGATTGCACGAAGTCGGCGGCCTGCTTGGGGGTGAAAGTTCCGTTCAGGACTTGCGCCGAGGCGTTCCAGAGGTCATTTTCGTTGTTGGGGTTGGCGTTGCGGGAGAGAATCTGGTAGGCCGAACGGAAGCTGGCCTTACACTCCTTGCGCCAGTCCAGGAACTGCTGGGCAATCGGGTCATCCACCTTGTAGCTCACGTTGGCGAGCGGGAAGAAGCCCGGCAGGGCGTTGGCGTAAAGCTGGGCGAACTCGTCGGAGGCCACCCAGCTTAAGAAGGTGCGAGCGGCTTCCTTGTTTTTGCTGGCGGAGTTGAGACCGATGGCAATGTCGGGGTGGTCGTCAATGACGCACTGTTCACTGCCGAAGGTGTAGGGCCTGAAGGCACCCAGCTCGAGCTTGGGGTTCATCTGCCGGAAGGTCCCGATGTCCCACGAGCCTGCGGGGTAGACGGCCCCACGTCCGGCGGCGAAGAGGTTTTGCGAGTCGGGATACGCCTGAGCCTGGTAGCCGTTGCCGAGGTAGGGCTTCCACTTAGCGAGGGCCTCGAAGGCTTTCAGAAAGCCACCCTTGTTGTAAGCTTCCTTGCCGCTGATCAGGCCTTTGCGCCCGGTTTCCCCGTTCCAGAGGGTGGGGCCGATGTTCTGGTAGCCCATCGTGGCTGACTCCCACTGGTCTTTGGTCCCCATCACCAACGGGATGTACTTACCCGAAGCCTTAATTTTGTCCAGCACGCTCAGGAACTCGGCCTCGGTTTTAGGCTCGGTGAGGTTCAGCTCCTTGAAGATGGCCCTGTTGTACAAGAAGCCGTGGATCACCGCTGCCATCGGCACACAGAAGGTGGTCTTGCCGTCGTCGGTGCTCCAGGCGGCTTTGGCGACTTCGGAGTAGTTGTCCATCCCCTTGAGGCTGGTGAGGTCATCGAGATATTTCGACTTGAATAGCTCCAACGACTGGTCGAAGGGGCGGCAAGTCACGAGGTCGCCCGCCGTGCCCGCCTTGAGCTTGGACGCCAGCACCGCGTTGTACTCGGTGGGCGCGGTGGGCGCGAACGTCACCTCAATGTTGGGGTACTTCTTCATAAAAGCGGGCAGAATCGTCTCCTGCCAAATCTTCAGGTCGTCGTTGCGCCAGCTCTCGATAGTCAGCTTGGTTTTCTGCGCTAAGCCTGAGCCCAGCAGCGCAGATGCCATCAGAAGAATTGCTATAGACCGTTTACCCATACCTAGACCTCCCAATTGCTCCTAATGTTCCAAAAAAGCTGGCCCCGCGCTGCTACACTAAAAACTTTCGCCGTGACATAGCGCGACCCCCGCCCGTTTGGTTGACAAGGGCTATCAAACACCACGCTTCAAATACCGTCAAGGGCAGGGCGGAAAAGGCGTTTGACCTTACGTCCCAAAGGACTGACTCGTGACCCGCACACTTGACAAAACTGCCAACCCCCGTCCAATACTTAGCCGTATGCCGGACCAGACCCTAGTCGTCGTCGAATCCCCCGCCAAGGCCAAGAGCATCGCTAAAATGCTCGGCGCGGGGTTTGAAGTCAAGGCCAGCAAAGGCCACGTGGCTGATTTACCTGAGCGAGACATGGGGGTGGATGTCAACAACGACTTCGCCCCCGCTTATGAAGTTAAAAAGGATAAGAAACCTGTAGTAGACGAACTCAAGAAGGCCGCCCGTGGAAAACGCGTCCTGATTGCAACGGACCCCGACCGAGAAGGCGAGGCCATCGGCTGGCACGTGGCCCGGCTGCTCGACTTAGACCCCAGCAATAACCTCCGCGTAGAGTTCCACGAGATCACCCCAAAGGTGGTGCGCGAGGCGGTGCGCAAGCCCCGCCCGATAGACCAGAGCCTGGTGGATGCCCAGCAGGCCCGGCGGGTGCTGGACCGATTGGTCGGCTATCAGCTTTCTCCCGTCCTGAGCATGGAATTCCGCCGCCGGGCGCTTTCGGCGGGGCGGGTGCAGTCGGTGGCCTTGCGGTTAATTGTAGAGCGCGAGCAGGCCATCGAAGCCTTCGTGCCGCAGGAGTATTGGACCGTCGAGGGGCAGTTTGAATCGGAGGCCGCGAAGTTCAAAGCGATGCTCTACAGCGTGGGCAAAGAGCGCGTCCAACAGGGCGAAAAATTCCTCATCACCAATGAGGCTCAGGCTCGAGACATCGCCTCCAGAGTCAAAGCCGTCTCCAGCTACCGCATCGCCAGCATCGAGCGGCGCGAGCGCAAACGCAATCCTGCCGCACCGTTTACGACTTCCACCTTGCAACAAGCAGCCAGCAGCCGCATGGGGTGGACGGCCAGCCGCACCATGCGCGTCGCCCAGCGGCTTTACGAAGGCGTGGATATGCCCGAGGGTACGGTCGGCCTTATCACCTATATGCGTACCGACTCAGTAAGGGTCTCGCAGGAGGCGCTGGACGAAGTGCGCAAGATGATTCCGGGCAAGTTCGGGAATCCGTATCTGCCGGAAAAACCCAACTTTTATGCGACGAAGAAGGCCGCGAACGCCCAGGACGCGCACGAGGCCATTCGCCCAACCTCGGCCTTGCGGACTCCCGATAGCATTCGGAACCGGCTGGAGGAGGACGAGTACAAGCTCTACAGCTTGGTGTGGCAGCGCTTCGTGGCGAGCCAGATGACCCCCGCCGTCTTCGACCAGACCACCGTGAGCGTGGAGGGCGGGGAGTTCACCTTCCGCGCGGTGGGCTCGGTGCTCAAGTTCGACGGCTTTCTCAAAGTCTACGGACGTGAGGAGGGCGATGATGCTGAAAACCTGCTCCCGCCGCTCAGAGAAAGCGCCCCAGCTAAGCTCCTCGACCTTAAACCCGAGCAGCACTTCACCGAGCCGCCGCCCCGCTATAGCGATGCCAGCCTGGTCAAGGTGATGGAGGAAATGGGCATCGGGCGGCCCTCGACGTATGCGCCCACGATTGATACCTTAGAGAGACGGCAGTACCTCGAGCGCCAGAACAAATCCCTGCGTCCTACCCCGCTCGGACGCGAGGTGGTCGGCTACCTTATCAAGACCTTCCCCGACGTGGTGGCCTACGAGTTCACCGCCCAGCTGGAAGCGAGATTGGACGACGTGGAGGAGGGCAAGGCCCACTGGCCCAAGGTGGTACGCGAGTTCTACGAGCCCTTCCTCAAGGACTACGCCAAGGTTCCGCAGAAGCTCTGCCCGGTCTGTGGTAGGCCGATGGAGCTGAAGGTTTCGCGCTTCGGGCAGTTCCTCGGCTGCACCGGCTACCCCGAGTGCAAGCACACCGAGCGCTTGGAGGTGAAGAAGGCCGCCGAGCCCATCGGCGAGGAGTGCCCCAAGTGCCATCAGGGCGAGCTGGTGCGCCGCCACGGGCGCTACGGCAGCTTTATCTCGTGTAGCCGCTACCCCGACTGCGACTACACCCGCGACGAGAGCCCTTCCACCGGCATCGAGTGCCCCAAGTGCCATGCTGGGGAAATCGTCCAGCGCATCAGCAAGCGCGGCAAGCCCTATTACCGCTGCAACAACTGCGACTTCCTGGCGTTTGATAAGGTGCTGGAAACCAAGTGCCCCATCTGCGGCTGGAACGAGATTCAGAAGGGCAAGGACAAGACCGCCTGCTCGAACCCGAGCTGTGAGCGCTACGGCGGGCCGGATTTGCAGGCCCTTTCCGAGCGGCGCTCGGAAAGGGCGTCGAAGGTCAAGGGTCGAGGGTCGAGGGCCAAAGGCAAGGGCGCAACCGCTAAAAAAGCAGCTAAGGAACCCGCCGGGCCACCTGCGACTTGGGCCGACTTGGAGCCGCTAATCGCCACCGTCGGCTTACCCCCTGACCAAGCAGAGATGACAAGGCGAACTCGAGGGGTGCAATCCGCCGTGCCCGCCGCTGCCAAAGCGCTCGACATTGATGAAGCCGCCGCGCTGAAACTTTTCCGCCAAGGAATGTTCAAGCTGCGGATGGAGTTCGGCAAGTCGCGCAAACCCGCCAGCGATAAGCCCAAAGCCGCGCCAAAACAGGCGGAACCTGCCGCGACCTGGAAAGACCTCGAGCCCTTCATCGCCAGAGCCGGAATCACCCCGGAGCAAGCCGAGGTCGCACGTCGCACCAAAGGCGTTCAAAAAGCTGTCCCTGAGGTTGCCAAAACTCTGGGCAAATCCGAAGACGACACGCTCAAGCTTTTCCGTCAGGCCATGTTCAAGATACGCATAGAGTATGGAAAAGCCAAGAAGGAAATGGTGAACGCGTAGAGATGTCGAAGGTCCAAGGTCTAAAGTCGAAGGCTAAAAACCAATCCCCGTCCGAGACAGAGATTCCTACCTGCTCGATTATGCTGCACCAGATGGGAGTTATTCTTCTAGCTTTTGGCCTTCGACCCTCGACCTTCGACCTTTGACTCTTTATGAAACTTCACCTCATCCGTCTAGCCAAAGCCCAGGGCGAAGCCCGCTTCCCCGGTATTAAGGGGTTCCGTTCCTACGTGCTGAGCGAGCCGGAAGAGGTTCAGGAAAAGCGCTTGTACCTGCTGCTCGAGGGCGAAGTCGTGGTGGACCTGCCCGACAAGAGCTATCTGCACCTGCGCCGGGGCGAGGCCGCACATCTGGAGGGTCCGCACCTCCTCACCCCGATTGACCCTAGCGTCCTGGCGGTATGGAAGCTCTGATCCTGGGGCTCACCCTAGGCTTCTCGGCAGGCATGAACCCCGGCCCACTCACCGTATTGGTGATGCGACAAACGCTGACGCACGGTCTGAGGGCAGGTTTACTGGCTTCTACAGCCCCGGTGCTCACCGACGCACTGGTGGTGCTGCTGGCGTTGGGGTTGGCTCGAGGGCTCCCGCCTGGCTTTCAGGTGTGGATGAACCTGCTGGGCGGAGCAGTATTGATTTACCTCGGCGTGAAAGGATTTCTAAAAAAGGAAGCCGAGGGCAAACCAATCACCGCTGGGCAGGGGCTTCGAGACGCGATAATCCTCAACTTGACCAACCCCAACGCCTACTTGTTCTGGTTCACAGTGGGTATTTCCCAACTCAAACGGCCCGTGCCCGAGCCGCTTTTCTTTATCCTCGGCTTTTATCCGGGCATCGTCGGGTGCAAAGCGGCCATTGCTCTGCTTACCGCAAGGTTCCGCGCGGTGCCTTGGCTGCGTCCCCTGGCGCGTTGGAGCAACATTCTGCTAGTCCTGATAGGGATATACCTCTTGCTCCATGCTTTTGGCCCTTAAGCGGTCCCAGGGCAGTTCGTCGAGCGGGAAGTAGCGGTCGGCTTGCTGGGCCAGCCGGTAGGAGGAGAGGGTCTGGAAGGTGGTGTTCTCGGCATGCTTGCCCAAGTCTTGTACCACTTTGAGCACCTCGGCGAAGTCGCCGTCACCGGAGACCAAGACCGCCACGTCGTAGGCGTCGGCATAGGCCAACTTGAGCATGTCAATGGCGATCTGGATGTCCACCCCCTTCTCGATGAAGCCCTCCCCGCGGCGCTCGAGCCTCCCCAGCCGCACCGTCACGTAGGGCACGCGCTTGAGGTAGTTGAGAAAGCTCTGATGGGCCTTAGCGGCAGGGTCTTCATTGGGTAGCGGCGCGTTATAATAGTAGGCCCGCAGCAGGCTGCGGCCCCCCGCCAGAGCGCCCACGAACTGCACAAAATCCAGGCGGTAATCGATGCCCAGGCTGGATACCAGCCCCTTATATAAGCTGCTCCCATCAATAAAAATGGCAACCCGATCCATTATGGGCTTAAGGATAGGTGGAGTGGCTACAACTAAAAGTATCTTCCCGTAAATTTGGCCCGCAGCTTAGGGGTGGCTGATTCTCTTAATTACGAAACCCGTACACCACTACTTGAGCCCCTCGTTCGTTATCAGGGCCTCGAGGAACACTTTTTGTAAGCTAGGCACCACAAATAGCGCACTGCCCTGCCGCCTCCGGACCCGCCCCGGCCCTTGGAGCCCGCGTTCGGCCAGAGTTAGCGCCACGTCCCCTAGCGCCTTTGCGAAGTCTTGGGTGGGACGGTGAAAGGTCTCGCTGCGGAGTTTACCCAAGGTGTCGAAATATTCCACGAGCACGGCCACCCGCCCGTTTTCCGCCCAAAAGATGACCTGATCGAGTCGCGGCTGCATGGGCTCACCATAACCGCTATCCCTAGCGAACACCGTAGGATATAGACCATGAAGCCGGTCTCTACCTTTTCCTTAGTCGCCCGTGATCCCGACACCGGTGACTTTGGCATCGCGGTGGCGAGCAAGTTTTTGGCGGTGGGATTTGTGGTCCCGTGGGCTAAAGCCGGGGTGGGGGCGGTGGCGACCCAGTCCTACGCCAACCCCGAGTTTGGCCCGCGGGGGTTGGCCTTGATGCAATCCGGCGCTGGCCCCGAGGACATCTTGGCGGTCTTCGCCCGCAATGACCGTGAGCTGTCCAAGCGCCAGTTTGGCTTGGTGCTGGCGAGTGGCGAGAGCCTGAGCTACACCGGGCAGGAGTGCCACCCCTGGGCCGGGGGCAAATTCGGGCCGAACTACGCCGCGCAGGGCAACCTGCTCACCGGGCCGGAGGTGGTAGAGGGCCTCGAGCAAATCTTTCTTTCGCGCAGTGATTTGCCCTTTCCTGAGCGCTTACTCGCCGCCTTGTCCGCTGCTGATGAAGCGGGCGGCGACAAACGCGGGCGGCAATCGGCTGCCCTACTCGTGGTCGGCGAGGGCAGGGGCTACGGCGGGATGGAGCGCTGGATAGATTTGCGCGTGGACGACCACGAGAATCCTGTAAAGGAGCTGGGACGCTTGCTCTCCGTCCACCGGCTGCTGTTCGGGGCGGGCGAGGCAGCCAGGCCGCTATCCACCGAGGAAATCGAATGGTTCCAGGCGCTGCTCAAGGCCCAAGGCCGCTACGTCGGGGAGGTCAACGGGCGATGGGATGAGGCTACTGAGCAGGCGATGTTTGGGCTAATTGGGACGGAGAACTTGGAAGAGCGCTACACCGGCGGCCCCAACTTAGACGAGACCGCGCTGGCCTACTTGAAGGAGAAGTTCTCCGGCGAAGTCAGCGTTCCGCAGCGGAGCCGCTGCTCATGAGCGTTTTAGGGGCTGGGGGCGTGCTTTTCAACGCCGAGGGAGAAGTCTTGCTGCTGCGTGACCGGCAGGGGTTTTGGGTGTTTCCCAAAGGGCACGTGGACGAGGGGGAAAGCTTGGAGCAAACCGCGCTGCGCGAGGTCGAGGAGGAGACGGGAGTGAAGGGGAAAATCCTTCGGGAGCTCTCCCCTACCCGCTACACCAACAACAAAGGGGTGGCACGGGAAATCCACTGGTACTTAATGGGCGGGGAGGGGAAAACCCGGCTCGAGCGCGGGATGAACGGGGTAGGGTTCTTCCCGGTGGAGGAGGCCCGGCGCATCTTGGCCTTTCCCGACGATCTGGCCCTGCTGGAAGAGGGAGTAGAAGCCATGAGCTTAAAAGCCGAAAGCAGAGAGCATAGGGCTGAGGGCTGAAACGTCAAAGGCCCTCGGCTCTTTACCCTCTGCCCTCTGCGCCCTTGGATCGCTAGTCGCTCATCCCCTCAACACGTTACGATAGACGAAATATGCCCGTGTATCGCTTAGAGAACCTCGAGCCGCAAATTCACCCTTCGGCATTCATCGCCCCCAGCGCCACCATCGTTGGGCAGGCCGAAATCGGCGAGAACGCCTCGGTGTGGTTCGGCGCGGTGGTGCGCTCCGACACCGAGCGGGTGGTTATAGGCCGGGGGAGCAACGTGCAGGATGGGGCTATCCTGCACGCCGACCCCGGCAACCCCTGTATCCTGGGCCCCAACGTGACCGTAGGCCACCGGGCGGTGGTGCACGGGGCGACGGTGGCTGAGGGTGCCCTGATCGGGATCGGGGCCATCGTGCTCAACCGGGCCAAGATCGGCAAAAACGCGGTGATTGGGGCGGGCGCGGTGGTTCCGCCGGAGATGGAAATCCCCGATGGGATGCTCGCCATCGGCATCCCCGCCAGGGTGCGCGGCCCGGTGGAATCTGCCGGAAACGCTCCGCGCTACGTCGAGCTTTCTCGCCACTACCTAGCCCATCTGGCCCCCATCACCCCCATCGGGCGATACCAGGTCACGCTGCGGGGCCAGGACGCGCTCAACCCCTTCAGCGACCTCCACCTCCAGCTCAAACGCGGCGAGCCCGAGGCGCTGGGTGCACTCCGGGCCGTCGCCGAGGGACGCTCGGGCGACGCCCCCGCGGAAGTCCTGCACGAGCTGGTCCGCGAGGGACTGATCCGCTCGATTTAGGTCAAGGGCGATCCCCCAACCCCCTTGATGGGCCTGCGGCCCAAGGGGGCTTTTTCGCTTTCCCCCCTCTCTCAAGGGGGGCCGTCCGAGGTCGCCAGAGGCGATGTGCCGGACTGATACACCGTGATAGATGGGGGATTCTGCTGCACCAACCCCATGATTTGACGGGTGACGCGCGCAGGGACGCAAGGCCTTGCGTCCCTACATTCCTATAGATTAAAGGGCCGGGGTAAAGCGCTGTTTTCCTACCTCACAGGTGGAGATTGCTCACTCTATGCTCAAAAACTTGACGGAAAGTTCGCACCCCCGAGGCGTTAAGCTGAGGATATGCCCTTACACCCTAATGCCCTCGAGCGCCTGCGCCTCCAGCCTTCCGGCATAACCGCCCTGCTGGACGGCAAGGACGAGGCCGTCCTAAGCGCCCACCCAGTCCCGGATAAATGGTCGGCCCTGGAAAATCTGGCCCACTTAACCCGCTACCATCAGGTTTTTTTGGGCCGCCTCGAGCAGATCCTCGTCACGCCGAACCAGCCTTTCCCGCGCTACAAAGCCGAACTCGACCCCGAATGGCCGCAGTGGCAGGCCATGAACAGCCGCGAGGTGTTGGACCAGTTCCGGCGGCTGCGGGCACAGATGCAGGAGCGGCTTCAGGGCTTGCGCGAGGCGCAACTCTCCAGCACCGGCCTCCACCCCGCATTTGGCGTGCTGGACGTGCCGACGATGCTCGAGATGTTCCTGGTTCACGAGGGACACCATCTGTACGTGATGTTCCAACGTATACATGAGCAAAGACGCTAGGACTTTTGTCCTCACGGCGAGAATAAAGCCCTGCTAATCTAAAGTTGACTTTATTGCCCACGAGTACCCTTATCCTAAGGTTGAAGATGACCCGACCGTCCCGCCCCCAACTCCCATACCGCGCGATTTTCGCGGTGGGGCTGGCGGTGATGCTGCTGTTTACCTCCACGCTCATCGCTCTGCGCGGCGTGGCGATGCTGAACCATATTGCCCTCGCCGGTCAGGAAATTCAGACCGCGCATTCGCAGATGGAGCATCAACACGGTACAAAGCCTAAGGCGCAAAACCACCTCGAGCACTGCCAACTCTGTTTCGCCCAACTGGTCGAGGTTCCGGGCGCTGAAGACGGCTCGGTAAAACGGTTGAATGCCGAGCACATCAAACGCCTTTGGCTTTACGCAGCCCAAGCCAGGGACGAGTTTTTGCAGAGTGTGGCGGCTCGAGGCCCCCCACCGCACGCTTAAACACCCGCCAAACAGCCCACAGCCCTTTTGTCAGCCGCAAACCCTGCGGTTGGTTTCGATGGAGTGACTAATGCGCAAACTTGCTCGTGCCTTCGCCGTCTTGACCCTACTTTCAGCCTCTCTCGTCTTCGCCCATGCCACCGTGCGGACAGAAGCGGGCCTCGCAGAGTCTAAGGCCGGGGTGAGCGAAACCTATCGCCTCCAAGTGCCTGTCGAGAAGCCGATGGCGACGGTGGAAGTTCGGCTGGTGGTTCCGGCGGGCTTCGTCCTCACCCGTTTCTTGCAGACCCCCGGCTGGGAGCGCACGGTGGTGAAGAATGCCGATGGCCTGATCACCCAGGTCACTTGGAAGGGCAAGGTCGAAGATGGGGAGTTCGCCCGCTTCATCTTCCAAGGGCGTAACCCCAAAGACCCCACCCGGCTCTACTGGAAGGTCTATCAGAAATACGCCGACGGCAGCGTGGTGGCCTGGGAAAAGGAAGACCCCCAGGCCGACACCCCGGCCTCGGCGGTGGAGATCAAGTAGCCCATGAAAGCGCCCCTAACCCTGAGTTTGGTCCTCACCCTCACCGTGGTGCTGGCCCACGCCACCCTCGAGCACTCCTCCCCAGCAGCAGGCAGCGTCCTCAAAACCCCGCCCAAAAGCGTGGTGCTCGAGCTGGCCGAGCCGGTCGAGGTCCGGCTTTCCACCTTCAAAGTTTACCCGCTAACCTCGGCGGCAGAGGCGCCCGCCCTGGTGCAAAAAGTGCTGTCCCTCAAAGGCGACGAGGCGGCACGGGCCGACGCCGGGCTAGCGACCAAGGGCGAAACCGCCAGCCGTCTGGAAATCAACCTCAAGGGCGGTCTCAAACCCGGCCCTTACCTGGTGATGTGGCGGGTGCTCTCGGTAGATAGCCACGTCAGCCAGGATTCATTTGTCTTTACCTATCAGCCCTAAGTGGAGGACTCATGCTCAAAATCGCAGTTCCCGCCCTCGCCGCCCTGACCTTGGGTGGGGCGCTGGCGGCCCCGGTCGAACTCAAGGTCTCGCTCACCGTGGGCGACAAACCCTTGGTGATGGGCCAAACCTACCAGAACCCAGCAGGCAACACCTATCTGGTGAGCCTGCTGCGCTTTTACCTGAGCAACGTGGCCCTGGTCAAGCGCGACGGGAGCGAGGTCAAGGCTGAGGGTCTGACCCTAGCCGAGTTCAAACAGGGCGGCTCGGCACAGGACGTGACGGTGATGAAAATGGACGTTCCGGCAGGAGACTACGCCGGGATTCGCTTCAACGTGGGGGTTCCCCGCGAGCTCAACCACCTCGACGCGGCCAAGCAACAAGCGCCCCTGGGGGTGGGCTCGGGGATGTACTGGTCGTGGAACGCGGGATACATCTTCTACCGCTTCGAAGGCAAATTCATGAAGGGCAATACCCCCACCCCCTTTCTGATGCACATGGGCACCGACGATGCCCTCCAGCACGTCAACCTGGCTGATTTGGAGGGCTACAGCACCCCGATCAAGGTTCCCGAGACCGGGGGCAGCGTGCGGGTCAACCTCGACGTATCCAAGGTCTTCGCCGCCGGACTCAAGGGCGAAGCTTACGACCTGAACAAGCCCCAGTACGCCCAAGTCCACGGCGGGCCGGTCTCGCAACAGGCCTATACCAACCTGCTGGGGGCTTGGTCGCTGGCAAAGTAAAAAGGAGAACTCATGAAAAAAGCCTTGTTTCTAGCGACTCTGCTCGCTTCGCTAGCCTTCGCCCACGAGGTCATCGTGCAAAACGCCTGGGTGCGCCTGCTCCCCGGCAAGACCACCTCGGCGTACATGACCCTGACCAACCCCGCCGCCAAGGAGCCGCTCAAAATTGTCGGTGCGAGCAGCCCGGTCGCGGCCAAGGTCAGCTTTCACAGCACCGGGGCGATGTCGGGCCATGACATGACTACCATGAAACCGCTGGCCTCGGTCACGGTTCCGCCCAAGGGCAAGCTCGAGTTCAAACCCGGCGGGATGCACCTGATGCTCGAGGGCCTCAAAGCCCCGCTCAAGGAGGGCCAGCAGGTCAAAATCGTGCTTAAATACAGCGATGGCGATACGCAAACCCTAACCCTCACCGTAAAGAACCGGTAGAGGCGGCCATGAAAAAACTCCTCGCCGCACTGCTGCTGGCTTCGGGATTGGCACTGGCCCACGCCGAGTTGGAAAGCTCCGTCCCGGGGGTGGATTCGACGGTCAAAACCCTGCCGGGCACGGTGGCGGTCAACTTCACCGAAGCCGTAGAGGTCAAGCTCTCCACCTTCAAGATTTACCCGCTAGGAGCCGCTGGAAATAAAGCTCAGCTTGGCGCACAGGCCCAAACCTTGGTGAGACAGGTGCTCAAGGCCAAAAACGACGCCGATAAGCGGGTGGACAGCGGGGTAAAGACCGCTGCAAAGACCGCTAAGAGCATCACTCTGGGTCTTAAACCAAACCTCAAGCCCGGCGCGTACGTGGTGATGTGGCAAAACCTCTCCACCGACGGGCACACCTCGAGCGACTTTTTCGTGTTCACCTACAAGCCATGAGCCATAACCAATGAGCGATGAGCTAGGAACGCCAAAAGCCCAAAGCCTAAGGCTGAAGGCCAAAACACTTCAGGTCTAGGACAGGGATTCTCGGAGGTTAATTTTGCCCTTCCAGACGGAAGTTACGTTTTTGAGATTTCAGCCCTGCTTTAGCTTATCGCTCATTGCTAGCTGCTCATCGCTGAACATTCCATGAACCACCAAGGCCACGACTACACCCAGAGCTATATCCAGGCCGTGCTCTACATCGGCATCTTTGCCATGTTGGGGGCGGGGTTTTTTGCCCGCTATGTAGGACGGGAGGTCGCCAAGGTGCAGGCGTGGCGGCTGTGGTATCTGCTCTCGCTGGGGTTTATAGCGGCGCTGGGGGCTACGGTATACGGCTCCTATCACGCGGTGTGGATGTTGGGCGATACCTCACTGCTCCTGGCGTATTGGACCGACACCAGCCAGGGTAACTTGCTGGCGGCCAGGGCCGTTCTGATGCTGGCTCTATTGGGGCTCTCGCTGGGTTGGGCCAGGTTTGACCGCTGGGTGTGGCCGCCGCTAGCGCTGGCCCTGCTCCTGACCCTGGCCCTCACCACCCACGCCGGAGCCAAAGGCCCCGCTCTTTACCTCACCGACCTGGTTCACTTAGGCGCCGGGGTGGCCTGGGCCGGGAGCCTGCTGGCGCTCAGCCTCACCTGGCCGGGAACCCGCTTCGAGGCGGTGAGAACGGCCTTGGAGCGCCTCTCGGCGGTGGGGTTGGTCTCGCTGGGGGTGGTTTCGCTGGCCGGGACGGTGCTGGCGGTGGTGCATTTGGGTACGTTCAATAGCCTGTTCACCACGCCTTATGGGCGCAATTTGCTGTTCAAGTTGGGGGCGGTGGCAGCGGTGATAGCCTTAGCTGGAATTAACCGGTTTTGGCTGCTCCCGCGTTACCGGGTCAAAGGGGCACAGGGGCTAGGGACGGTGAGCCTCGAGGCCCTCCTGGTCTTGGGGGTCCTGGCCCTGAGCGGCCTGCTCGCCAGCACCGAGCCGCCGGGGCCAATAGCGGCTCAGGGGGTAGCCCCCAGCAGCGTAGACATCGAGGAAGATGCCGGGGAGCACCACTACAGCGGCCAGCTCTACGCCGAGGTCGGGCAGGTTTATTTCCTCTTTGACATCAAGGACAAGACCGGGAGGATTTTGCCCAAGGGCGGAGAAATCCCGGTGCGCTTCGTCAAGGACGGCGAGGCCATAGAGCGAACCGCCCAGCCCTTCCAAAATGCGCAGTACCATACCACCTTCCAGGTTCCCCCTGGCACCTACGAGGTCACTTTGGCCTTCCCCGACGACACGCTGGAATACACGATTGCGGTTCCAGCGAAATAGCAACGGGCAATGAGTGATGAGCAATGAGTAGATCAAAAGCGACTCCCCACGAGCCCCGACCTGACCCGTAATTTGGTGAATGCCCTTTTGCCTTCTGTGCCCCCCCGCTCGCACGGGCAAAGCCCGGCCCCGTGGGCCTAGTGCTCGCACGGGCAAAGCCCGGCCCTAGCGGGCCTAGTGCAACGCGGGCGCAGGGCGGCACCGCAAGGAGGTCACTGTGAATGAAATTATGAGGCACTCAGCAAAATCGGGGGTCGCCTTTAGCTCATTGCTCAAAACTCATCGCTTCCCTCACCTTCATTTGCTACCCTCAGAAAGAGATATGCGCAAGTGGACTTTACTGGGCATTGGAGTAGCGGGAATCGCACTGGCGGCTTCGGCAGCCTACGTGGTCAAGGTCCCTGACCACTTCCCACCCATGCCCATCCCCGACGACAACCCCATGACCGCCGAAAAGGTCGAGCTGGGGCGCAAGCTGTTCTACGACAAGCGCCTGAGCAGCGACAACACTTTGGCCTGCGCCTCTTGCCACAAACAGGAATTCGCCTTCAGCGACCGCGGGAACGCGGTTAGCACGGGGGTGGGTGGGCGCAAGGGAACCCGCAACGCCCCCACCCTCTCCGACGTGGGCTACCGCGACAAGCTATTCTGGGAGGGCGGAAGCCCCAGGCTCGAGACTCAAGCCGTGGGCCCCATCACCAACCCCGACGAGTTGAACATGGAGCCCGCCGACTTAGAGGCCAAACTGCGGGCCATCCCCGAGTACAAAACCGCCTTCGAGGCGGTCTTCCCCGACGGCCTGACCTTTCTCAACCTCGCCAAGGCCATCGCCGCCTTCGAGCGCACCCTGGTCTCCTCCAATAGCGCCTGGGACCGCTTCCGCGAGGGCGACCAAAACGCCTTATCGCCTGCCGCCCTGCGCGGCATGAGGCTCTTCTTCGGCGAGCGCGGTGACTGCTTCCACTGCCACGGTGGACAAGACTTCACCGACAACTCCCTGCGCAACAACGCCCTCTCCACGGTCTACACGGACATCGGCCTGGCAAGACTCACCGACAAGGACGAGGACGTGGGCAAGTTTAAGGTGCCCACTCTGCGCAACGTCGAGCTGACCGGCCCCTACATGCACGACGGCAGCATCAAAACCCTGCACGACGTGGTAAAGCACTACAACAACGGCGGCGCGGCCAACCTCAACGCCGACCCCCTGATGCGTCCTTTAGGCTTGAGCGAGGCCGAGGTGGACGACATCGTAGAGTTCCTCAAAGCCCTCACCGACCGGGATTTCACCAAGGACCCGCGCTTTGGGCCGCCTAAGCCGTGAGCGATGAGCTAAAGGCGACCCCCCACGCGTGCCGAGGTCGTCGGTGATTTTGTGATTGCTATGCTGCCCTTAGCGCCCCCCCGCTAGCGGGGGGCATCGTGCGAAGCTCGCTGTGTACGGAAGCGTTAGAGGGTTGGTAATATCGGGGGATTTACTTTTGCTCATCGCTACTCACACCTTGCTTTAGAAAACCCCATCACCACCTCTAAATATGCGAGACTCAAAAATATGAAACGCTTGTTCCCCCTGCTATTTTTTCTCGCCGCCACGCTGGCCCACCCCTTGTCGGGGAACGGGCCAGTGTCGGGCGAGGTCAAGTTCGAACCCGACGACCAACCGGTGGCGGGCAAGACCACCGTGGCCTATTTGACTTTTGTCTCGGTAAACGGGCAAAACATCAACTTGAAAGATTGTTTCTGTCGCTTGTTGGCTTATCAGGGCCAAGCCAGTGCCCAGGCCCAGCCCGATGTGCAACTCACCTTCGTAGATAACGGAAAGCGGCTCGAGAACAAGATCACCTTTCCCAAGCCCGGTGCCTACGTAGTAATCGTGATGGGCCGCGCCCTGCCCGAAAAAAACTTACCCCCGTTTATCCTTACGGCGATCATCGTGGTCAACCCGCAAAATTAAAACCCTCGGCTCGGTCTTAATCTTCAAGGTAGCCCAGCGCCAAAACAGAGGATTTGCCTTCGCCTACACTAAAGCATCGTTCTCCTAAAAAATTCCTTACCTTAGTAGAAATAGATCTGGAATCAGGCTACAGAGTTGATAGCTTGGATCAAAACTGTGTAGGACAAGCCCAATTGCAACTCATAGGGTCTGCCTAAACTGATCTTGGTCTCCCTCAGATTCCGCTTTTGGGGAGCATAAAGGAGTCTTCAGATGAAGCCACGATTGCTGCTAGTAGTCGCAGGATTGGCCCTCGCCGCGTTCTCCCTCGTTACCGCCCAAACCTCTACAACTTCTAAAGAGACCATCGCCCAAATCGTCGCCAAAGACCCCGAGTTTAGCACACTGCTCACCGCGCTCAAGGAAGCCGACCTAGACAAAACCTTGGGCGAAAAAGGCCCCTACACCGTATTTGCGCCGACCAATGCGGCCTTCGCCAAGGTGCCCAAAGCCACCTTGGACGCGCTGCTGAAGGATAAGGCCCAACTCACCAAGGTCCTCACCTACCACGTGGTTTCCGGCGATGTCAAAGCCGCCGATGTGGTGAAGCTGAAAGAAGCTAAGACCGTCGAGGGCTCCAACATCGCCATAGAGGTGATGGGCGATAAGGTGGTGCTCAACAAGACCGCCAACGTCACCAAAACCGACATCGTGGCCTCCAACGGTGTAATCCACGTGATTGACACCGTGCTGATGCCGCCGATGGCGAAGTAAGCCGAAAGCTAAAAGCAAGGCCCCTCGAGCGTTCTCGAGGGGCCTCTTCCCTGCTCAGGTTATCCGCCGCAAAAGATAGGGGATGCGCGGGCCGAAGGTATAGTAAAGCTGGATCAGCACGATAAAGCCAATGCTCCAATAGGTGCTTACAAAGCACAGCGCGGCTCCAAAGGCGTACAACAGTTGAGCCACC
>PSMF01000055.1:0-22446 GCA_040290005.1 Meiothermus sp. | reverse complement strand
TTAGAAAGTCATTTATCCGAGCGGCATCGGACTGTAGTTTGAAACCCTTGCCAGTAACTGTATTCCCTGAGTCTACAAAGTAGCGTTGTAGCGTTTATCTTTCGTCTCTAAATAAAGACTGTACTCTATTCCTCTCCCCGCGAGGCTTGTATTTGTCGTTGCGCGTAAAAGAAGAATTTCCTCCTCATGCATCTGAAGCAGCGATTTGTAAGTGTACTTACAAGAAGGTAAACCTGCGGACTTGGAACATCCAAGCACCAAAGAGTGGTCTGTGAAAATAAAAATCAAGCAGTAGCAAGCTATCAGAGCACTCGCTGCCCAAGCCAGCCATGACCAAGGGATAATCACACCAGCACTGGCTCCTCGTATACCCCGTACACCGCCCGCAACTCATCCATCATCTCGCCCAGCGTGGCATAAGCCAGCGCACACTCCACGAAATGCGGCATGGTGTTGCGCCCCTCCTTCGCTGCCTGCTTGAGCCCTTCCAGGGCCGCCTCCACCGCCACCGGGTCGCGCTCCCGCCGCACCTGGGCCAGTCTTGCGTCCTGCACCCGCTCGACCTCGGGGTCTATGAGCTGAATCGGGACCTGCAAACCCTCCTCCTGGAAGGCGTTCACCCCCACAATCACCCGCTCCCCGCGCTCGACCTCCTGCTGGTAGCGGTAGCTGGCATCAGAAAGTAGCCCTCGTCAATGGCCCGCACCACGCCCCCCATGCGGCGGATATCGGCGATGATTTTCAGGGCCTGGGCCTCCATCTGGTCGGTGAGCCACTCCACGTAGTAGGAGCCCGCGAGCGGGTCGGCGGTGTGGGTCACGCCGGTTTCGTAGGCGATGATTTGCTGCGTGCGGAGCGCGATCTTGGCCGAGTCCTCGGTGGGCAGGGCCAGGGCCTCGTCGTGGGCGTCGGTGTGCAGCGAGTTCGTGCCCCCCAGCACGGCGGCGAGGGCCTGGATGGCGACGCGAGAGATATTAATCAGCGGCTGCTGCGCGGTGAGCGAGACCCCGGCGGTCTGGGCGTGGGTGCGGAGCATCCAACTGGCCTCGCGCTTGGCCCCGTACCGCTCCCGCATTTCGCGTGCCCATATTCTGCGTGCGGCACGGAACTTGCAGATTTCCTCGAAGAAATCGTTGTGGGCGTTGAAGAAGAAGGAAATCCGGGGTGCGAACTCATCAATGTCCAGGCCACGCTTGAGCGCCCAGTCCACGTACTCGAGGCCGTCGGCCAGGGTGAAGGCCAGCTCCTGTACCGCCGTGCTGCCCGCCTCGCGGATGTGATAACCCGAGACCGAAACAAAATTCCACTTCGGGACAAACTTCGGCCCCCACTCGAAGGTGTCAATCACCAGCTTGACGCTCGGCTCGGGCGGGAAGATGAACTCCTTCTGGGCGATGAACTCCTTCAGGATGTCGTTCTGGATGGTCCCGCCCATCTTCTTCCAGTCGAAGCCGCGCTTTTTGCCCACCGCCAGGTACATCGCCCAGATCGCGCTGGCAGGCGAGTTGATGGTCATGCTGGTGGTGACTTCCTCCAGGTTGATCCCGTCGAAGAGAATTTCCATGTCGGCGAGCGAGGAAATCGCCACCCCGCACTTGCCCACCTCGCCTTTGGAGAGTGGATGATCCGAGTCGTAGCCCATCAGGGTAGGCAGGTCGAAGGCGGTGGAAAGCCCGGTCTGGCCCGCTGCCAGCAGTTTTTTGAAACGCTCGTTGGTCTGCTCGGCGGTGCCGAAACCGGCGAACATCCGCATGGTCCAGAGCCTGCTGCGGTACATCGAGCCGTAAACCCCGCGCGTGTACGGATATTCCCCAGGGTTGCCAAGTTTGCTGTCGTAGTCGAAACCCTTAAGATCTTCGGGGGTGTAGAGCGGCTCGGGGGCGATGCCGGAGAGGGTGGTGTGGGCGACCTTGCGCTCGGGCATCTTCTCCACACTTTTGGCGTAGGTTTCCCGCATCCAGGCGTGTTTCGGACGGGTTGTCATAATCAGATATTATAACGAGTTTTCTCCTTAATGCTGCGATTCCGTCATACTATTTACGAACCTAGCTTTGTAGAGCATGTTACAGCTCTTCAACAGGTGCATTCCTCGAGGATTAGCATGCGAATTCCTATTCTGCTCTTTTTTCTCCTTGCTAGCTTGTCGCTGGCGCAAACAGGAGCCTCCATCGAGGATACCGGAACCTTGGTGCAGTGCTACGCGGTGTCCAGCGAAAATATCCAAGGTGAGCACCGACCTGCAAGAACTCACCTCGGGGCGGGCTACCAACCGGGGCTGGGAGGTCGGTAATCTCAGCAGCCTGCTCGAGACAACCACCGAGGCCATCGGCAGGCTCGCCGGTTCGCTGACCGCCCTGCCCGGCTCGAGCGGTCTTTTTCTAGCCCTCCTGGGCGGTTTCCTGATCTGGCTCGCGCTCAACTCGGAGATTCGGATCGTAGCCCTGTGAAACTAAGCCAGACCAAACACCCCCAGCGCCGCCCGCGCGATGGGCTCGCCCGACTCCTGGACAAAATGCCCGGCCCCCTAGACGATCATCGGCGGGGGGCAGCCCCGGATGCTCCCGCGCAGCCGCTCCATCGGCCCCGGCCGAGGATGGGGTCTTTGGCACCCACCGCCATAAAACTCTGCCCATTCCACTCTTTAGACCACCACGCTAAGGCCCGCCTCGAGGTCTCCGCGCCGGGCGCATCCGGCTTGCTGGGGACGAGGTTGGGGAAACGCCAGACTCCGGCTTTATAGCTGGCATCGGGGAAAGGCGCGTTGTACGCCGCCGCCTCGGCCTCGCTGATATAGGGTTCGCTGCGCCGGACGAGCGCCGCGATATCCAGGTTGGGGTTGGCATTATGGACGGGGCATTCCCACCGCACGAATCCCCAAGACGCCTACCCCCTACAGATAAAAACCTAACGGCTGGCGTTGGTGAGTGAGGTCAGGCTCGAGCCTGGATAGAAGTGCTCCAAAATCTCCTTGAACCCCTTGCCCATCTTGCCGAGCTTATCCGCCCCAAACTGGCTCATCCCGACCCCGTGTCCGTAGCCCCCGCCCCAAAAGGTAATCTTTTGTAAAGCCCCGTTCCCATCGCGCTCTTCCTCCATCGCAAAGGCTGCGCTGGGCAGGGCCGGGAAGTTGGGGTTTTTGTCGCCCCGGATGCGCTCGAGGATGATGTCCGGCCCGCCGCTAAAGGCTTTGTTGGGCCGGATCAGGTTGCGGATGTTGGACTCGCGCCGCACGGCGTAGCGCCCCGTTGTAGTTTGCACCTCGAGCTCGGTGATGAAGCCGCCGGAGGTGCGCCCCTTCACCGCAAGCTTTTGCAGCGTCCCGAGCTTAAAATCGGGGGAATCCGGCCCCACCGCGCCCTGAGGCGTTGCCACAAACTCCGGCGAGGTTTTGGCCGTGAGGGGCAGGGTTTTAGCGAGGACGGCCTCGAGTTCCTCCCGGCTCATCGAAACCTTCCAGCGAAACAAGGAGGAATCGCCGTCGTAGTAGCCCTCGCGGTTCCAGTTTTTGAAGAAATCCAGCGCAGTAGCCTCATCCGCGATGGCGACCGGGATGGGATAGGCTTGGACTTGCGCCTTCAGGTAGGGCTGGGCCTCGCGGTCGGGCCAGACTTCCTCGGCGGTGGCGGTGCTGCCGGGGCTGGTGGAAAAGAAATAGGCCTGTATCGGCTGGCCTTCGTAGGTCAGGATTTGCCCTCGGCTGGCTTCGACCGCGGCATCGGTGGTGGGGCTGGTGGCGGTGGCGTTATAGACCTGCTCGTTCACCGAGTCGTCCACGTCGGCCCCGTAGGCTTTCCACATGTTGCGTTCCGGCGGAGCAATCATCCGGCTATAGGCGTAGGTGCGGGCGGCGACGGCTTGGGCGGCGAGGGCTTCGGGATGGAAAAAAGCTGGAACTTCGCTGGGGACGACGCGTTTGAGGTATTCCTGCATGTCCACCTCGTTCGTCACCAGGAGGCCGGTGTTCAGCACGCTCAGCCAAAGTTTGCCGGGGTATTCGGGTGGGGTGGGCGGGCTGCCCCGTGTGGTGGAGGGGATGCGAAAGCGAATCTGGGCGGCAGTTTCGGGGACCACCGCCCCCAGCAGCACGGATGGCCCCAGGGTATAGCTTTTCCCGTCCAGGTTGGCCCTTATCGCGCCGTCCTGCACGACAAACTTCACCGGACGCTGGGGAAGCGCGGAGAAGGCCAGGGTCAAGTTCTTGGCGTCGGGGCCGCTTTTGACGCTCATGGGCTCGTTCAGCGGGACCACCTCGAGCGCCGGAAAAACGTGCTGCCCCTCGAAATCGGCGGCGCTCAGTTTGGCGGAGAGCATCACCCGGATGGTTTGCCCGCTGGGGGGTGAGACCGGCGCGGCTTGGGTTTTGGTGTGACGGGCGGGGACGACTAGGGCGGCTACAATCGCCAGCACTGCGGCGGCAGAACCCAAGAGGGCGGTGAGTTGCATCCGGGCTATTCTCGCCCCCCAGCGTGAGAATTTGCCAACAGCCCCGCCGAACCCAGCTCGCCCACGGTGTAGCGGGTGTGGGAAAGCAGGGCTTGTAACAAGCGGTCTATGGGGGC
This sequence comes from Meiothermus sp., assembly GCA_040290005.1. GTDB lineage: Bacteria > Deinococcota > Deinococci > Deinococcales > Thermaceae > Meiothermus. The sequence continues at coordinate 17,887 of PSMF01000055.1, read as the reverse complement.
ATTCTCCTCCAGCGCGCCGATGGCCCCGGTGCCGGGCAGCCGGAGCACCGCCCCCAGCATCTCCAGGCCCTCTAAGCCCAGGTGAACGCCGCCGCGCTCGGCCCGCCGCCCGTCGAGGAGGTTGGTCCCTTCGCCGCCTAAGTCGGGCGCTAAACCCGCCGCCTTGAGGATGCGCCACCCGGCCCAGACCGTCACTAGGCGCGGATTGTCGTGTTTGGCAACGCCCTTCAACCCGGAGATCAGCAGCGGCCACAGCCGCCCTGCCACCTCCGGCGAGGCCAGACGGTAGGCCAGTTCGGCCAGGAAAGAGGCGTAGGGGAAGCGGTTGGCGGCCTCGAGGCCGCCCAAGCGCCCCACCAACTCGGCCTGGGTCAGGGTCGGCAGGTCGTTTCCCGGCTTCTGGTAGACCTGATACCGCAGGTGGTGAAACAGCGAGAGCCGCCCGCTCCGCCCAGTCGGGCGCAGGGCCTTTCTGGCTACGGCCTGCGCCGCACCCTCCGGCCCCACAAACGACAAAATAACGTCCCCCACGGGCAGCGGCTTGCGCCCGACCACTAAGCCCTCGTTGACCCGGTAGCGTTCCACTTAGGTTTATTTTATCCCGATGCTGTGCGGTTTATTGAGGGTTGATGAGCAATAGAGGCATAGCGATGAGCGGTGAGCAATGAGCGAAGAGCAAAAGCGTCCTACGTCGTACGTCTTACGCTTTACGCCAAAAGCACTTCACGTCCAGCGCAGGATTCTCAAACCTTGATCTCAACGTCCCAGACGTAAGCTGGGTTTTTAGCCTTTAGCGTACGACGTTGGACCTAAGCCGTACGACTGCCCTGGCTCATCGCTGGTCGCTCATTGCTTATCTACCAAACCCTCAGGCTTTTATCACGACCCACACAAAAGCTTGTAGAGTTCATGGACATTAGCGGGCATGATGGTCCTGTACTCACTGGGCGATGGCCAGGATGTTGGTGCGTCCGCTACCCAGGGCCATCAAGGAGATCAGCATGAGGTCTTCCCACTCGTAGGCGGTCTTTAGGTATTCCCTGGGATCAGGGATCTCGGCCAGGTAGGGTAATGGGCTGGGTATGTGTAGGGTCTTCATACATTCTTATGATAAAAGCCTGCCAAACCCTCAGGGTCAAACCGGGCTCAGAAATCATGTGCTATCCTGGCTTTATGAACGAGCGTTCCCTACAGGATATCCTCGAGTGGATCGTGTTGGGCCTGCTGATCGCGGTTGCAGTGCTGGTGGTGCTGTGGATCGGGGGGTGGCTGTTTACCTTCTTGGGGGCCGTCCTCAAGGGCTTGGCAGGCATCGTCTGGGTCATCCTAAAATTCCTGGTCCCCATCCTGATCGTGGCGGCGGTGGTGTACTTTATCGTGCGCTTCGTACAGCGGCCCAAAGCGGCTTAGTGTCTGCCCTCGAGAGGCCCGGTGAACTCACCGGGCCTCTCGCTTTACCCGCTTCTCCACCTTTGCCAGGGCATGGTCTGCTTTGCCGCTGACCGCTGGGGCTTCGTCATCCAAGGCTTGCTGTAGCGGTTTAACTGCGAATTCATTTCCCTTTCGCCCCAGAGCGGTTATCGCTGCGGCCCGGACGCGCTTATGCTCGTTCTGGAGCAGAGCGGCCGGAGCCTTCTCGATGTCTTCGACACACAGGTTTCGGCTGGGACACGTACACTTGAAGGTCGGGCCGGAGAGGTCAATCTGGGTCTGGTAGGGGAGTTTGCCGCTGCCCTGGCACTCGCCCCAGAGGGCGGCTTCATTCCGGGCGAAGGAGACCCATTTGCGCGGCTGGGACAGGTCGCGCCCGGCCTTGGCCGAGCTAGGGTCGGGGGCTAACGAGAGTACGTATTCGGTCGTCCAGTTCATAGGCGGTGTGTGTTGCGGTCAGGGCCAGGCTCGGTCAGGTTGTTATGTATAAAACATAAAACAAATTTATTACGTTCTGTCTAGAGGGGTGGTGCAGAAACATGGCCCAGCCTATCAGGCGCGCGTCAGGGGTGGGCACAGAAATAACCCAACCGCTGATGGGAGCCAAAGGATAGTTCTTGTCGGGGACGGTGAATTGGAGACTCGAGAATCGCTGCCCTAGACACCAAATGGGTGAATAAATCAAGCCTCGCGGTCTCTCCACCGCCTCATTAATCGCCCTGAGTCTGCTAGTATATAGGCAACCGCCTATGGCTTCCTCAGAAATTCTGACCTTTAGCGCCCCTCAAGTTCAGGCTGCCCAGGTGGAGGCGATGCCCTCCCCGACGCTCGAGCTGGCCTATGCTTATTATTTTCTAAACCGCAAGGACAGCGCGCAGCGGGTCGGCGAACTGCCTTGGCTGGCGGTGCTGTATGGCAAACATAAAAGCCTGGTAGAGTCCATAAAAACCTTCTGGCCGGAGGATGGAAGGGGCGGGGAGTTCAAGGGAGATATCCTCCTAGTGGCGGTGTGTGCGCTAGGGTATGCCCGCGACGCGGATACCAAACGGCTGTTGGAGGAGTTCGGCGGGTTGCCGGGGCGGGTGGTGGAGTACCTCGAGTGGGCCCGGAGTGAAACCCTCGCTTACTTAGATCGGCACGGAAAAGATAGCCACCGCAAAGACTACCAAGGCATGATCGAGTGTTTCCTCATGCTGGGAGAGCCCGAGCGAGGACGGCGGTTTTTGTCCTCGCTCAAACGCTTGTGGAAGGTGCTCGAGCCGATGTGGAACGAGGAAGGGCGTGCTCAGGCTGAGCGGGCTAGCCGGGAGTTTATGGCCAAGTACCGCGAAACCGGGGACGTGCTGCGGGCGCTGCCCACACACCATTTCACCCAGTTTGAAGGGGATAGCCAAGCCATCCGCAAATCGCTGGAAAACAACAAGCTCCTGGCGGTTCCGCTTTTCTTCGCCTCTTCGGGCGGGTTCAACTTCGATTTTACCGGCGCCCATTACATCGGCTACGGCATCCAGAGCGAGCGCTTCTTCGAGACCTTATCGGTGCGGGTGGGGGCCGCCGCGGGCCGCATCAAAGCCGTGGCCGACCCCACGCGTCTGATGCTCCTGACCCTCATCGCCCGCTACGACGGCTTCGACATGACCGTGAGCGATTTCGCCTCGCAGCTCGGCGTGACCCAGCCGACGGTGAGCGGGCACCTCAAGTTGCTCAAAGAGGCCGATCTGGTGACCCTGGAAAAGCGCGGGAATAAAGCCATTTATAAGCTGAATACCCCCGCCCTCGAGGAGGCCATCGGCGAATTCCAGGCGCTCATCCTGAAAAAATAAGTAGTCTATTGGCAATATAGGCAACTCCCTATAAACTATCACATAGGAGGTTGCCTATGCCAAGCAATCCAGAGCTGCTCAAAATCTATGCCGATCACCGGATGGCGGAGCTGCGCCAGGAGGCCGAGCTGGAACGGCAGGTGCGCAGAGAAAGCGGCCTCCTGAAATGGCTAAAGGCGGCTGTACCGAGCAGCCTCGAGGCTACCCGGTGAAGGTCAAGCCCCCAAGCCAAGCATTCGCTAAGCCTATCAACCTGGCGGCGATGGTTCTCACACATCGCCGTCTTTTATTGGCGTCCGCCGATGGACTTTCTCGCCGCACAGGGTATGCTGGGTTTGCAAAGTTTATGAAACCTGGTCCCCTCAACGCCATTACCGATGTCCCCGGAATCCAAGTCGGTCATTACACAGATGCAGAAAACCTCACCGGGACCACCGTGATCTTCCCCGAGGGCGGCGCTGTGGCCGGGGTGGACGTGCGTGGGAGTGCGCCGGGAACGCGCGAAACTGACCTGCTCAACCCGGTGAACTTGGTCGAGAAAGTTCAGGCCATCGTGCTCTCGGGGGGGAGTGCATATGGCCTCGAGGCCGCCCACGGCGTGGTGCGGTATCTGGAGGAACATGGTTTGGGTCACCCCATCGCCGAGCTTGCCGAGCCCACCGTGGTCCCCATCGTCCCGGCGGCGGTGCTGTTTGACTTGCTGGTCGGCAGTTCTAAGGTACGGCCCACCGCCGAGTACGGCTACAAAGCCGCTCAAGCTTTGTCCGGCGGTCCCGTTCTTCAAGGCAATGTCGGCGCGGGGACGGGAGCGAAAAACGGCGGTCTGAAGGGGGGAATCGGCACGGCCAGCGCGGTACTCGAGAATGGCATAGTCGTGGGTGCGATTGTCGCGGCGAACGCCCACGGGCGCAGCCACGATGCCGCAACCGGGGAGTTGTATGGGAGATGGCTCGAGCTAGACGGTGAATTCAACCTCAAGCATACGCCGCGAGCCCCATCCCCGCCTGATTACTCTGACGTCTTCTTGAGTCTGCCGTTCCAGACCAGCAACACCGTCATCGGCGTGGTCGCTACCAATGCAAAGTTGAGCAAGGTTCAGACCCAAAAGGTGGCGATGATGAGCCACGACGGGATCGCTCGAGCGGTCTCCCCTGCCCATACCATGTTCGACGGGGACGTGATTTTCTCGCTGTCAACAGGAGTGGTCCCCATTGAGACTCCCGCCGAGTTGAGCCGCCTCGGGGCCGTTGCCGCCGATGTGTTCGCCAGGGCCCTGATTCACGGGGTTCTCAACGCGACTTCGGCGGGTGGGTTGATTTCCTACCGTGAGAAATACGACCTGTAGGGGCGCCCACGGGGGGCCGCCCTTCAATCTCCGGGGCGTGAAGGGCGGGCACGAGGTTGAGCGCTCAACCTCGTGCCCGCCCCTACGAAAGGAAAAGAAATGACTCGAGACGAACTCGCCCTCCAAGCCGCCAATGTTGTAGATGCCGAAGAAGTCGTGCACCTCACGCAGAAACTCGTTCAGATCGAGAGCTATTATCCTGGCCCTGGAGAGGCTCCGGTGGTGGAGTTTTTGAAAAACTATTTGGATGAGCGAGGCTTCAAAACTACCATTCAGGACGTAGTTCCGGGTCGGCCTAACCTGATTGCCGACTTAGGAACTGGGCCTGGGGGACTGATTCTCGAGGGCCACACCGATGTCGTCCACCATGGCAGTCTCGACCAGTGGCAGATTCCTCCGTATGAAGCACGAGTCGTGGACGGCAAGCTCTACGGGCGCGGTTCCTGCGACATGAAAGGCGGGTTGGCGGCGGCGATGGTGGCCGCACAGGCGGTAAAGAAAGTGTTGGGTGAGCCGTCTAAGACGCTGCGTCTATGCATCCCCTGCGACGAGGAAGGGCTGATGATCGGGATTAAGGCCTTTGTCAAAGCGGGCTATGCCGAAGGATTCGCGGGGGCTATCGTCTGCGAGCCGGAGGAGAACCAGGTTTGCCTGTGGCAAAAGGGCGCGATGCGCGTCTGGGTGCGGTTTCAGGGCCGGATGGCGCACGGGGCGATGCCTTATGCCGGGGCGAATCCGATTCCGTCGGCCTCGAGGTTCGTCACCGCTCTGCGCGACCTGCAAACTCAGCTTCAAGCCGAGAGCCAGCACGAATATTTGGGTCTGCCCTGGGTCACGCCCACCGTCTTTCAGGCCAGCGCGGGCGAGGGCCAGTTCAACCTGATTCCCGATAAGGTGCGCGTCGGCCTCGATGTTCGCACCAACTCAGGGCAGGATCACCGGGCCATTGAAAGGCGGTTGAGGGAAGTCCTGGTGGCGAGTCTTGATGACAGGGTGGCGGCGGGGCTCGAGGTCTTCGAGGACCGCCCGGCGACGGAAACTCAGAGAGACGCTTCTATCGTCAAAGCCACCGAGCAGGCGCTTTCGCTGCTGGGAATGCCCGTCAAATACGGGGGCGTTCCCGGGGCGACGGACGGCACGTTTTTGTGGGCTTGGGCCGAGCTTCCGGTCGTCACCATCGGGCCGGGCGGGCGTACGGTTCCTCACCAGGCAAATGAATATATCGAACTCGAGGAGTTGGTCGCCTCGGCGCGGCTGTACGCGGCGGCAAGTGTGCTGATGCTCACCTAGGCGGGGGCTTTCCTGCTGGAAGAATGGAGGAGCATCCTGAACCCTACGGTTGCGTCCACTCCAGCCAGAGGTTTAGCTAGGCAGCGTGGACGAAACGCGATAGATTGACGCAACGGAGGAAACGATGAAGAAACTTCTAGTCGGGATTTTGGCGCTGTTTAGCCTCTCGCTGGCCTTCGCCCAGACGCGGGGCGGAACCCTCACCGTGGCGATTCAGACCGAGCCCACCGCCTGGGACCCCACCCAGACCCCCGGTGCGGACATCGCTCGAGTCGTCTACGACAACGTTTTGCAGGGGCTGGTCAAGCGCGATGCCAAGGGGCAAATCGTGCCCGCGCTGGCCGAGCGCTGGGTGGTGAGCTCGAGCGGCCTGACCTACACTTTTACCCTGCGCAAAGGGGTCAAGTTCCACGACGGCTCAGCCTTCGACGCCTCCGATGTGGTGGCGAAGTTCAACCGGGCCAAAAACCCTGACCAGAAGGCCTCCGGCCACGCTCGGCCCGATTTCTACAAGGACATCGTGAGCATCAGCGCTAAGGACGCCAACACCGCGGTATTCCAACTGCGCCAGCCCAACAACGATTTCCTCTTCACCCTGAGCCTGCCCGAGTCCCTGATCACCCCCAAAGAGGCCAAGCTCGAGGATATGAAGACCAAGCCCATCGGCACGGGGCCTTTCAAGTTCGCGGCCTGGGAGCGGGGCGTAGCGGTGCGGCTGGAGCGCAACCCCGACTACTACGTCCAGGGCCAGCCTTATTTGGATAAGGTCAACTTCCGCTTCCTAGGGGATGGCGACGCTCAGCTTGCGGCGCTGCGGGCGGGCGACATTGACGTGGTCGCCTACAGCCTGCTCCCGGAAAACGCGGTGGTGCTGCAAAAAGACGCCAACTTCAAGGTCTTTAGCGGCCCCTCTACCGCCGAGGCCGTCGCCAGCATGAACAACTCGCGTGCGCCCTTTAACGACATCCGGGTGCGCAAAGCCATCGAGTTCGCGGTGAACAAAGACGACTTGATTCAGGGCGCGATGCTCGGCTACGGCACGAAGATTGGCTCGATGCGCTCGCCCGGCGAGGCCTGCTACGAGGATTTGAGCAACTACTACAAGTACGACCCCGAGCAGGCCAAGAAGCTCCTGGCCGACGCCGGTTTCACCGCGCAAAACCCCCTCAAGTTCACCTTCAACATCGCCGCCGAGTTCCCCTACGAGCGGCGCATCGGCGAGGCGATGGCGGCCCAGCTAAATAAGCTTGGGGTAATTCAGGCGACCATCCAAGTCATCGATTTCGGCACCTGGATTCAGAAGGTCTTCCTGGGGGCGGACTACCAGATGACCATCATCGGCCACGTCGAGGCCAACGACACCGGCTCATACGCCAACCCCAAGTATTACTGGCGCTACGACAGCAAGAAGGCCCAAGACCTCTACACCCAGTACCTGCGGGCTTCTACCCCGGCCAAGGCCTGCGACGCGCTCAAGGCCATGCAGCGCCAAATCACCGAGGATGCGGTGAGCGTGTGGACCATGAGTCTGCCCGCGCTGGGGGCCTACCGCCAGAGCGTACAGAACTGGCCCGGCAGCAGCCTCACGCCGGGCATTAGTGTGGCCGAGGTGTGGAAGAAACAATAGCTCGCTGACCGTTGACCGTCAACCGTTTACCGCAAAGGCGAGGGTATGAATCAGCAGGTGGAACGATCCGCCCTCGATTTGGCGGTCGACCGTGAACGGTCAACGGTTAACTTTTAGCTATGTTTTCCTACGCCCTCCGCCGTCTTTTGTTCGCATTGGTCACGCTGTGGCTGGCGACACTTTTGGTCTTTGGAGCGCTGCTCCTGATACCGGGGAACCCCGCCACGACGATTCTGGGCATCAACGCCACACCCGAAGCGGTCGCAGCTTTGGAGGCCAAGCTAGGATTGGATAAACCGCCGCTCCGGCGCTACTTGAACTGGCTGGGCGGCGCGGTGCGCGGCGATTTGGGCCAATCCATCCGCTACAACCTGCCGGTCGCCGAGCTGATCGGCAACCGCCTCGCCATCACCCTGCCCATCGTGGCGGGGTCGCTGCTTTTGGCATCGCTGATTAGCATTCCGCTTGGCATCCTGGCGGCAAGGCGGGCGGGGACTTGGGTGGATGTGGGCATCTCCACCGGGGCCTTGCTGGGCGTGGTGCTGCCCTCGTTCTGGGTCGGCCTGATGTTTATTTATCTCTTCATCGTCTGGCTTAAGCTGCCGCTGCCCTCCTCGTTCCCGGTTGGTGGTTGGAATGTCCCAGCCCAGGCGCTGGCGGCGCTGGTGCTGCCGGTGCTCACCGTCACGCTCTCGAGGGCCTCCCTCCTCGTGCGCATGGTGCGGGGGAGCATCTTGGAGGTTTTGAACCAGGACTACGTGCGCACCGCTCAGGCCAAAGGCCTCTCCGAGCGGGTGGTGCTCTACAAACACGCCCTGCGCAACGCGGCGCTGCCGGTGGTGACGGTGCTGGGCCTGGAGTTTGCCCAGCTCCTGATCGCCGCCGTCATCGTCGAGACAGTGTTCGGGATTCCGGGTCTGGGTGCGCTTTCTCTCACCGCGATCAGTGCCAGGGACTTTCCCCTGGTGCAGGGCGTAGTACTCGTGTTGGCCGCATTTATCGTCGGGTTGAACCTGATTGTGGACCTGCTGTACGGCCTTTTAGACCCACGGGTGAGCTATCAATGACGAAGGTCGAACATCGAACGTCAAACGCCAAAGGCACTTCCTGGTGGCGTAGGCTCACGCCTTCGCTGCGGGTGGGTGGATTTATCGTGTTTGGGATTTTGTTGATGGTGGTGGCGAGTTGGCTCAACCCCCGTGACCCCAACGCGACCTCGCCGGACCGTTTGATTACCTCCTCCGCCACCCACCTTTTGGGCACGGACATCTTGGGCCGCGACACCCTGGCCCGAGTCCTGGCCGGGGCAGAGAACGCTTTGTACGTGGGCTTGGTCGCAGTGGGCATCGGCCTTTTCGTGGGCTTGGTTTTGGGCGTGCTGGCGGGGTTTTTCGGCGGCTGGCTCGACCAGCTTTTATCGGTGTTGCTCGAGACCCTCTACGCCCTGCCTGCGCTGCTCATCGCGCTGCTTTTCGGGGCCATCTTCAATCCTGGAGCGACTACCTCGATGGTCGCCATCGGGCTGGCGGCGGTTCCGGCCTTCGCGCGGGTGGCGAGGGCGGGTGTACTGGCGGTGAAGGCTCAGCCCTATGTCGAGGCGGCGCGGGCGCTCGGGATAGGCAATTTTCGCATCATGCTGCGCCACGTCCTGCCCAACATCCTGGGGCCGCTGGTGGTGCAGGCCAGCTTAGCCTTCGCCGCCTCGATCCTGGCCGAGGCCGCGCTTTCCTACTTGGGGCTGGGGACGCAGCCGCCCACCGCCAGTTGGGGCCGGATGCTGCGCGAGGCTCAGAGCTACCAGGAACTCTCGCCCTGGCCGGTAGTCTGGCCGGGGGTGGCTATCGGCTTGGCGGTGCTAGGCTTCAACCTGCTCGGGGACGGGCTGCGGGATTGGTTAGACCCCAGAGGGAAACGCTGATAGCACAGAGCCTCATGTCCAGGACAGAAATTTCATCATGGGCTGGTTTGCCGTCGCAGACAGGGGTTTGTTTTTAGCCATCGGCTATGGGCTATAAGCTATCAGCAAGGAGTGTTATGAGTTATCAGGATATGTTTCGCTTAGATGGACAAGTTGCGCTGGTGGTCGGCGGCGGGTCGGGTATCGGGCAAGCTTCCGCTGAGGCGCTGGCGGCGCAGGGGGCCAAGGTTATCGTCGCGGATGTGAAAGCCGAGGCCGCCTCCAAGACTGCCGGGAGAATCGAATCCAACGGGGGCTCCGCCGAGGCCGACGTGGTGGACTTGAGCCACGGCGCGGCGGTAAAAGGGCTTATTGCCGGGATTTTGGAACGCCACGGGCGGCTCGACGTGGCAGTTTCGACCCCCAGCGTCAACGTGCGCAAGCCCCTGCTGGACTATACCGACGAGGAGTTTGACCGAGTGGTGAGCCTCAACCTCAAGGGTACCTTTCACCTGCTGCAAGAGGCCGGGCGGGCCATGGTCGAGCAGGGTTCGGGCTCGCTCATCGCCTTCTCCTCGATCCGCTCGCTGGTGGTGGAGCCAGGGCAAAGCGTCTACGCCATGACCAAAGCCGGGACGGTGCAACTCATCCGCGGTCTGGCCGCCGAACTTGGGCCGAAAGGGGTGCGGGCCAACGCGATCGGACCGGGGGTGATCGAGACCCCGCTCACCGGGCCGATTATCAACTCGCCCGACTGGTACAAGGCCTATGCCGAGCGTAACATTTTGAAGCGCTGGGGCAAGCCCGAGGAAATCGGCGGGGTAGTGGCGTTTTTGGCCTCGAGGGCCGCCTCCTATATCACCGGTACGATTATCTTTGTGGACGGCGGCTGGACCGCGATAGACGGACGGTTTACCCCGCCGCTCTAGCCCAGCCGCATCCGCGCACCCTGGGGGTGATGGCGGTTGTGGTACAGGCTAAAAAACAACATTTCCCGCACGCTAAGCTGGCCCAGCGCGGGGTGGGGCATGGCATGCTCGTCCAAGCTCTGATCGCCCCACGGGTCGAGCGCACCGACTAGGCTGGTATGGGCTTTAAAAAAGCCTTCCAGTACCTTGCTCCGGTCTGCCTCGTAGACACCTCCCTCCAGCCGCGGCGCGAAGACCCCGGTAGCCCGCGCGTTGCCCCCAGCCAGGGCTCGCCGATAGGTATCGCGGATTTTGGCGTAGGTGTGTTTGGGTACGGGTTTGCCCAAGCTGAGTAGGCTGAGCAGCAGTTTTGGGGTCTTGAGGCCCAGAGCTACCGGGCGGACCGACGGGGTAAGGTGTTGGAGATGGTGGGCCGGTGCCCAGTGCTGCTGGGTTCCACTATAAAACTGCTGGGGCGTCAAGCCGGAGAAATAGCCCTTGATCTCCTGAGCGGTTTGCTCGAGGGCGGTTACAATCTCGTCTTTATCCTTGGGGTCATCCATAATCTCTCTTAGTCAGCGGGCAGCGTGATTTTTCCGGCGATGGTGCTCTTTTTCGCGCCCGTGACCTGTTTTAGAACATTGGGTAGCCCTAAGTAGCGCAAGTACCCCAGCACCGCGAAGGCCAGCGCCTCGCGCACTTTGCTGTCGTAGCCGCGCTCCTCGAAGCTGTAGACCGGGACGGGCAGGGCCGCGCGAATCTGCCCCATCAGTGTGTCGTTGTAGGCTCCGCCGCCCGCCACCCAAACCTCGTCCAGGCCGAGCGGAAGCACAAACTTTTCATAGGCTTGAACGATGCTTCGGGCGGTGAACTCGGTCATGGTCGCTAATAAGGTTTGCGGGGGCAGAGCGGTGTCCTCGTCAAAGCTTTCCAGGTTCCAGACCTCGCGCCCGGTGGATTTAGGCGGTTTGCGTAAGAAATAGGGGTGAGAAAGCCAGCGCTCCACTAGTGCGGCATCGCTTTTAGCTGAAGCCGCAATTCTGCCGCCCGCGTCGTGGGTTAGGCCGAGTCGCGCCGCAGTCTCATCGAGCAGGGCGTTGCCGGGGCCGGTATCAAAGGCTAGAACACCGTCTGCATCGAGGCTGGGAAGGTAGGTCAGATTCGAGATGCCGCCGATGTTGTGGATAGCACGGCGTACGCCCTCTTCGCCGTACAGGAGTAGATCGGGGTAGGGGACTAGCGGCGCAGCCTCGCCGCCTAGAGCTAGGTCAGATGGGCGAAAATCGGAGATGACAGGAACCTCGAGCACCTCAGCCAAATACGCAGGCTCGCCAATCTGGAAAGTAGCGAGCGGTGGTTCGTGCCAGACGGTTTGCCCGTGCAGGGCAGCGAGTTCGGCTTGGCCTTTGAACGCTGCGGCAGCTTCGGCATAAAACCGCCCAAGTTCGTGGTGGAGCAGGGCGAGCTCTCGAGTGTTCATTTGGCTTTTGAGGGCCGCGAGGACTCGAGCCCGCAACTCGGGCGGGAAAAGCACTTCTTTGTGGGCTAAAACTTTCCAATTCAGTTTCGGCGGTCTGTTCCCCAACTCGGTCAGCACCACATCCACCGCATCCGCCGAAGTCCCCGACATCAATCCCAAAACCCTCATCGCTCAAACTTTACTCCAGCGTGGGCTAAACTGGCCTCAGAGCTATGCAGCAAGCCTCGAAACTCCTCGCAGAAGCGGTGAGCAAAGGTCTGCTCCCCGGTGCTGCTCTAGGTCAGTGTCGTCTAGACGGCACTGCGGAAGTCTACTGTGTGGGGGTCAAGCACCTGGAAAAACCCGGCCCCGTCACCCCAGAGACCCTTTTCGACCTCGCCAGCCTGACCAAAGTGCTCTTCACCGTCCCACAGGTTTTGAAGCTCGTGGAGGACGGCTTGGCCGACCTGGACGACCCTCTCTCCCGGTTCCTCCCCGAGATGTCCTGGATACAAGACTCCGAACTGCCGAAGCGCACACTACGCCAACTCCTCACGCACACCTCTGGTTTACCCGCCTGGGAGCCGATTTACACCTGGGGTACAGATTCTAACCTGCTCAAACAGCGGGTTTTGCAGCATCGTTGGGAGGTAAAGCCGGTTGGGGAGCACGTGTATTCGGACATCGGGTATATCCTGCTGGGGCTGGTTTTGGAGCGGCTGCGGGGGAAATCTTTGCTCGAGTTTGATCTGCCCGAAGGCTTCGCCTTCAACCCTAAAAACCCCGAAGATTGCGCCGCCACCGAGAGAGACCCTTGGCGCGGGCGGATTCTGCAAGGCTTAGTCCACGACGAGAACTGTTTCGCGCTCGGCGGGGCCACCGGCCATGCCGGATTGTTCGGCTCGCTGAGGGCAGTTCTCGCTTACGTCCACGACCTGATGAACGGTAGGGTGTTGTCGAAGGCGGCCCTCGAGCTGATGCGCCGCCCACAGCACGCCGAACGTGCCCTAGGATGGATGATTCCGCAGCCCGGCTTTAGCGGGGGAAGCCTGTGCAGCCCGCAGACTTTGGGGCACAGCGGCTTCACCGGAACCGGGGTTTGGATGGATTTTGAGCGCGGTTACGCCTGGGCTTTGCTCACCAACCGGGTCCACCCCAGCCGCCACCGCGAGACCGGGATTGTGGAGCTGAGAAAGGCCGTGGGCAACGCGATTGCCGCGAACTTGTAGGGGCTTGCTTCTGTCTTACCCTACGCGGTCTGGCCTGTAATTTCCCGCAGCACCTTTTCGTAATCCTTGCGAGCACGGACGGCGATGGGCGCGGACAAAACCCAGCGCAGGGTCTGGGGGCTGGGGGATTTGTCGAAATACAGCTTGAACATGTCGCCGATGCTGGGGTTTGCCGAGGGGGCCAAGGTTCTTTCGATGGGGTCGCCCTTTTTGACCTCGCCGCTCCTAAGCACCCGCGCGTAAAAGCCGGGTCGCCCGGCCTTTTGAAACTTCTTCACCCAACCCAGGTCGTTCATGCGGTGGGCGAAGACATCGCAGGGGATGCGCGGGGCGGTGGCTTCTATCAGCACGCTCCCCACGCGAAACCGGTCCCCGACCCGCACGGTCTCAGGACCAAAGCTGGAAAAGGTCAGGTTCTCGCCGAAGGTGCCAGGCTCGAGGCTCTCCCCAAGCTGTTCCATCCACCAGTCGTAATCCTCGGCGCTGTATACGTACACCGCCTGATCGGGGCCGCCGTGGTGACGCTGGTCCACCACGTGGTCGTCCACCAGCCCCATCGGTTCGACTCGGGCCTGCTGAACGGGGTTTTTGTTGATGCCGGTTTGCACCGTGCGGGGCCCGATCTGCGCGGTGAGCGGCTGGCCGAGGTTGATGGAAGCCAGAAACATACCTCACAGTTTACCTGGCCTCGGCCTCATTTTCCTCCGGTATCTTGGGGCATGAGCGACTTATTGCGAGAGCTGCGGAACGAAGCGGAGCGCCGAGGTTTGTGGGAGGGGGGAGAGCTGAGCGCCGCCGGGGTCTTCAAACTGGTGCGGGACATGCCCTACGCGCGGGCTTCGGGGCGCGAACCCTCGACCACCATCCACGAGTGGAAGGGCACTTGTTCAGGGAAACATTACCTACTCAAAGCCTTGTTTGCCGAGCTGGGTATGCCTTCAAAGCTCATCGCCTGTACCCAGGACATCCGTGTGCCACCGGAGAAACTCCCGCCCGAGCTGCGCCCGCTGGTCGAGGCGGGTCCCATCGTGGACGTGCATAACTACCTGATCGTCGAGACCCCGCAGGGCGAGACTGTGGTGGACGCGACCTGGCCGCTTTCCACCGAGAAGCTGGGTACGGTTGTGAATCACGAGTTCGTGCCGGGACGGGACATGCAGGTCGCCTGTGAGCCGCTCGAGACTTGGACCGTGCCCGAGGGTCAGGACCCGCAGGCATTCAAGGAAAACCTGCTACGGGAGCGGTATAGCGCGGAGGAGCTCGAGCGCCGGGATGTATTTATCCGGGCGATCAGTCAGGCGATGGCGGCGCAGAAATACTGAAGGTGAAAAGTGAGGGGCAAGGTCAACGGCAAACCCCACCCCCTGATGTTTGCAGAGAATAACGTGCAGGACAGGCGCAGATAATCGTGTTGCCAAGGGGGGCCATCCGAGGTCGTCAAAGGTCAGATGCTGTACCCATAGACATTGACCGATGGGGGGATTCTGCTGCGCCCCTCCCCAAAGCTTGACGGCGGTTCGTTCTCAACCCCTGCCGCCCAAAATCCCACCAACGATGAGGTTGACCAGAAAAGCCCCCACCCCGGCGGCGATCAGGGTAATCCAGATTTTCCCGCTTTCTTTGAGGTTCATGCTCGATTGCACCGCCAAATACGCGAAATAGATGTTGACCACGATGGCCACGATCCCGAGCAAGGGCAGCAGGAAGATACCGATCAGGGTGATGACCAGCAGGAACGCGAGGATGCCGAAGATCACCGCCATCGGCGCCCAGAACAGCGAGAAGGTGTAGGTCACCTGGTCGAAGGTTCCGGTGCCGCCCTGGCTTTTGCCCACGTAGTAGATCAGGTAGGTAAAGACCAAAAAGCCCACCAGGGTGATGATGATGCCCCTCAGGAAGCCGCCCACCCCGCTGCCCAGCCCGAACAGCCCGGTGATGACCGCGAATATTCCCACGTAAATCAGCGCCTCGCGCAGCGTGCCCTTGCTTTCATACTGCTCGAAGGTCGCCACGCTGGGCTTGGTGATGACCTGAATGCTCTGGCTGACCATGTTCATGATGGTGTCGGTAAGAGATGGTGTGGCGTTCATACCCCGTCCTCCCTGTGCTGTTGATATATCCGTAGTGTACAACGGATTCTCATGCAAGTATCAGAATGGGAGCAGGGAATCTGTGACCTCGGTCATGGGCGCTTCGGGGGCTAGGCGTATGCTGGAGGGCGTGAACCCTCGTTCGTTCCAGGTCGAGCGCCTGGGCCTGGTGCCCTACCAGGAAGCCTGGGAATATCAAAAACGCGTCCACGCTGAGGTGGTGAGCGGGGAACGCCCCCCGACGTTGCTGCTCTTGGAGCACCCCCGCACCCTCACGCTGGGCCGCGCCGCCACGGGTGAAAACCTGCTGCTCAGCGAGGAGCAATACCGGGGCCAGGGGATTGAGCTGTTTTGGATCGAGCGCGGCGGGGACGTGACCTACCACGGCCCCGGCCAGCTCGTGGGCTACCCGATCTTCCCGGTGGGGCGGCGGGTACGGGATTTCTTGCGGCAGCTCGAGGTGGCCATCATCCGGGTGGTGGCGACCTACGGCATCGAAGCTTATCCCAGCCCCGGTTACGCCGGGGTCTGGACCAAGCGAGCCGCGCCCATTGCGAGTTGGCCCGACCTGGAAGAGAAAATCTGCGCCTTCGGGATCGCCGTCAAGAACGACGTTTCCTTTCACGGCTTCGCGCTCAACGTGAACACCAACCTCGAGGACTTCGGCCTGATCGTCCCTTGTGGCATCAAGGACAAAGGTGTGACCAGCTTGCAGAAGATTTTGGGCCGCGAAGTTTCGATGGACGAAGTAATGGAGCGCGTAGTTGATTCGTTCCAAACCGAGTTTTCGGCTCTTGACCCAAAAGAGGGGAACGCTTCGCGTCCTCGACCCTTGACCCTTGACGCCCCACAGGAGCCTGCATGAGCAACCTCAAAACCGTACAGCTTGAAGACTTCCAAAACGGTGGCCTGATCGAACTCAAAGTGATCGAAAACGGTGTAGCGACCGAGCGTTCAGAACCGATAGACCGCCACAAACCCGCCTGGCTGCGGGCCACCGTACCCACCGGTCCCAACTACCTACGCCTCAAGGAGATGACCCAGCGGCTGCGCCTCAGCACAGTCTGTCAGGAGGCGATGTGTCCCAACATCGGTGAGTGCTGGGGGCACGGCACCATGACCATCATGGTGCTGGGCGGGATTTGCACGCGAGCCTGCAAGTTTTGTGCGGTGGACACGGGAAACCCTAAGGGCTGGGTGGACCCTTTAGAACCCCTCCACGTCGCCCAGGCCGTCGCCGAGATGAATCTCAAGTACGTGGTCCTCACCTCGGTAGACCGCGACGACCTGCCCGACGGCGGCGCGGCCCATTTCGCCGAGGTGGTGCGGCAGATCAAGCAGCACGATGCAGCGGTCAAGGTCGAAACATTGACGCCGGATTTTCAGGGCAAACTTGCGGATGTAGAAAGGGTGCTCGAGGGCGGCCAGGACGTTTTTGCGAATAATCTCGAGACGGTGCGCCGCCTCACGCCAAAGGTACGTGACCCGCGTGCGGGCTACGACCAAACATTGAAGGTGTTGGAATACGCCAAGAAAGTTCGTCCCGAGGTGCTCACCAAGTCCAGCCTGATGCTCGGCCTGGGCGAGACCGACGAGGAAATCCGCCAGGCGATGCAGGATTTGCGTGCCGCTGGCGTGGATATTTTGACCCTGGGCCAGTACCTGCGCCCCACTAAACACCACCTTCCCGTCGAGCGCTACGTCACCCCCGAACAGTTCGCTGAGTACGGGCGCTGGGGCTACGAGGAAGGCTTTATGGAGGTCTTCAGCGGGCCGCTGGTGCGCAGCAGCTACCGGGCGGAGAAGGTGTTTTTCGAGGCCGTAAAGCAATGAGCAACTAGCCATGAGCGATGAGCTAAAAACTAAAGGTCAAAGTGTGTTTGTGTCTTGTGTCCAGAACGAAGATTTCGAGCGTGCCAATTCCGCGCTCTGGTCGGAGGTCAGTCTTTAGCTAGTTGCTCATGGCTAACCCTTATGGCTAACCTCCCTACCCGAAACCGCGCCAACATCGGAGGCTTTCTGGCTCGAGGCGATACCGTTGCTATCTTCTTATTCGCCGTTATCGGCCTGCTGTCGCACCATGAGGGCTTGAGTCTGGCGGGCATCGTGCGCAACGCCGTGCCCATCTTGCTGGTTTGGTTTCTGGTCGCGCCTTTTTTGCGCACCTACAGCGCTCCCTCCTGGCGCAACCTGCTCTACACCTGGGCGGTGGCGGTCAGTGCTGGGGTATGGCTACGCTTTATGGTGCTGGGACACCCCTTTGGGACAGGGTTTTTCATCTTCTGGATGATTGCATTGGTGTTCACCCTGATCCCATTGCTGGCGTGGCGATTGTTGGCACGGGCTATGCTGCGGCGCAGGGCATAAACTGATCCTATGCGCCAGAATATCGCCGGGACTTCGCCCTACGAGCCCATCGTCGGATACAGCCGTGCGGTGCGGGTCGGGCCGCACATCCACGTGGCTGGAACCACCGCCACCGATGCCCAGGGCAATCTGGTGGGCCTGACCGACGCCTATGCCCAAACCGCGCAGATTTTGCGCAACATCGAGACCGCCCTGCAAAAAGCGGGAGCGGGCTTAGAGCAGGTGGTGCGCACCCGCATCTTTGTGGTGAACATCACCCAGAACTGGGAAGCGGTAGGGCGGGCCCACGGCGAGGTTTTCTCCTCGATTCGCCCGGCCTGCACAATGCTCGAGGTGAGCCGACTGATAGAACCGCAGATGCTCGTCGAGATCGAGGCGGATGCGGTAGTGGACGAGGGATGAAGGCGGCGGGGCGGTTCCT
>PSMF01000054.1:14132-22523 GCA_040290005.1 Meiothermus sp. | reverse complement strand
ACCCACGACCGCTCGATTACGAATCGAGTGCTCTACCGCTGAGCTACTTCGGCACTCTGCCAAGGTTATCAGCAAAGCCGATATGCGTTTTGCGCACCCCCTAGCAGATGGTTATTCTAGCCGCTCCTCCCCCGCTCGGCAAGCATGGTAGGATGCCCGAAATGCGTAAGGATGGCCGAGGACCCTGCGACCTGCGCCCGCTCTTGATCCGCACCGGCTACGTTAACTATGCCGAGGGCTCGGCGTTGGTTGAGTTAGGCAATACCCGGGTATTGGTTAACGTCTCCCTCACCGACGGGGTGCCCCGCCACGTCTCAGGCCGGGAGGGCTGGTTAATGGCCGAGTACAACTTGCTGCCACGCTCGACGAGAGAGCGCAAGGAACGCGAGCGGCAGAAGCTCTCCGGACGCACCGCCGAAATCCAGCGCTTTTTGGGACGGGCTTTTCGGGCAGCCCTGGACCTTAGCCTGCTTCCCAATAAGACCGTGGTGATTGATGCCGACGTGATCCAGGCCGACGGGGGCACCCGAGTAGCCTCGCTTCTGGGCGGGTACGCCGCCTTGCACCTGGCAATGGACCGGATGGTCAATCTAGGCAAGATTGACGAGTGGCCCCTGACCGAGTTCGCCGCGGTGAGCGTGGGCTGGCTGGGCGGCGAGGAACTCCTGCTGGACCTTTCGCAAGCCGAAGACGAAGCGGCCTGGGCCGATCTTACGGTGGTCGCCACCCAAAGCGGGGACATCATCGAGGTGCACGGGGCGGGGGAAGGACATCCGGTGCCTAAGGAAACTTACTACCGGATGCTCGAGCTAGGCCTCTCCACCGTCCCCCAGTTGGTGCGTCTGACCCACGGCCAGCTCAAAGCAGGCGTATCCTAGAAAGCACGGTATGAAGGTCGTCGCGGCCACCACCAACCTCAACAAACTGAACAAGCTGCGGGACATGCTCTCTCCGCTGGAGTGGCAAATCCAATCCGCCGCCGAGTACGGGCAGAAGGATTTGCAGATAGCCGAAGAGGAAAACCTGCTCGGGAGCCTCCGCGGCGAAGCCAGTGCACTGGCCGACCGGATTGGCCGGACGGTGCTGGCCGACGCCTCCTTTTTCGAGTACAGCAAGGACGGCAAAACCGAATACTTTGCCCTCCAGTTCGGCGAGCCCAGCAGCGACTGGGAAAAGAACTGGAAGCTCATCCGCAAGCTGCACGGCACCCCTACCGAGGAGCGCCGCGCCCGCTTCGTGACCCTGATGGTGCTGGCGCGGCCCGGCGGGGTTGCCGAGGTGTATCAGGGCCGCACCTTAGGGGTGATCTTGCACAAGCTCAAGGGCGAGGGCGGCAAGGGCTATGACCCACTGTTCTACGCCCTGGAAGCGGGCAAAACTCTGGCCGAGATGAGCCCCAGTGAGCGCGAACAGCTCTCCCCTTGGGAACGGGCGGTGCGGGGGCTTTTGAGCCATCACGCCCTCCTCTATCTGCGCCAACACCAGGACAGCCTTCCAACCGAGGGCGGTCTGGATAAACCAATAAGGAGCATTATGGCCTCGGTCCCGCAAAACCCCCAAGCCCCGCTTACGCCCAAGCGCCTATTGATCGCCACCTCCAACCCCGGCAAGTTCAAGGAGCTCAAAGAGGGGCTCGCCCCGCTGGGCTGGGCCCTACTCTCGCTCCTGGATTTCCCCTTTAAGATGCCACCCGAGGAGGGCTCGACCTTCGAGGACAACGCCATCCTTAAGGCGGCCTACGCCGCCAAGCATTCGGGGATCGCCACCCTGGCCGACGATTCAGGCTTAGAGGTGGAGGCCCTGGGCGGCGAGCCCGGCATCTACTCGGCCCGCTTCGGCGGCAAAAAGACCGATGTGGAGCGCAACGTGTACCTGCTCGAGCGGCTCAAGAGCGTCCCAGCGGGCCAGCGCCAGGCCAAGTTCGTGGCCGCGCTGGTGATCGCCCACCCCGATGGCCTCATGGAAATGTACCGGGGCGAGACGCACGGGGAGATTCTCGAGGCCCCCAGAGGCGAGGCCGGCTTCGGCTACGACCCGCTGTTCTACCTGCCCGAGGCGGGGAAAACCTTCGCCGAGATGTCACCCGAAGAAAAGGGCCCGTACTCCCACCGGGGCAAAGCCCTGCGGGCCCTTTTAGAGACCCACAAGAGCGGCTCGAATCAAACCGAGCAACCCTTGCATGAGTAGGACCAAGGTAGAACTCATCGAAACCTGAGGGTGAATCCGCCCCGTTCATCCGCGCGTAACCGTGGGTGGGAGGCAAAAATAAACAGTCGGCTACGACGAAACCAACTTTAGCAATTCTTAAGTCGGTTGTGTCTCGTCCAGGGCTTCTTGTTAGGCTTGAAAAGGAGGTGCACAAATGACGCGCACTTTACTGGTTGCGGGGCTCTTGCTAGCGCTGGCGAGCTGTAGCAACAATACCAGCACTAACCCCCTGCCACCTGCACGGTGGTTCAGATGATGAGCGTGAGCGCTGGCTTCAGCCCGACTCCCGTAAATGTGGCGAAGGGCGGCTGCGTGGTGTTCAAAAACACCGACACCGACAGCCACAACGTCGCCAAGGACCCCAGCAAGCCGCAGAGCGTGCAGGACCTCAGCGTTAATACTTTGACCCCCGGCCAATCGTCCGCCCCCATCACCCTCAACATCGCCGGTGAGGTGGATTACCTCTGCCAAATCCACTTTGGCATGACCGGTAGCATCACCGTCACCCCTTAAAGAGGTTTCGATGCGCAAACTGAGCGTTCTTGTCCTTTCCGCCCTCGTTCTTATTCTGATCACCTCGGTGGCGGTTGCCCGCCCGCCTTACCGTCTTGTAGCGATTGACCAGTTCCACCTCGTCCCCGACAAGGACAGCACCCGCACGGTGGGCTGCCAGTACTGCCACGTCAACCCCGGCGGCGGCGCACCCTGGAATCCTTTCGGTGACCTGGTACGCTCCAACCTCAAGACCACCATCAACCAAGCGCTTTACGACGCCCTGGCAGCCAACAAGGACTCCGACGGCGACGGCTACGCCGATGCTTTGGAGGTGTTTGCGGGCACCCTCCCCGGCGACCCCAACTCCAAGCCGCTGGTCTCTGCCGACTTCCTGATGCAGTCTTTCACCAAGGCCGGTGGCCTCGAGCTGTACAAGCCCAAACAGTAGCTCAGTCCGCAAACCGTAGGGGCGAACCTTGTGTTCGGCCTTTTATCACGCTTAGCATTGAGCCATGTTGAACGGAAAAATTGCGCTGGTCACCGGGGCCTCGTCAGGGATTGGGGTAGAGATCGCCAGGAAGCTTTCGGCTGAAGGGGTCAAGGTGGGGTTGTTTGCACGGAGTGAAGACAAGCTCGAGGCCCTCGTGGGAGAGCTTGGCGAAGCTACCGCACTGCCCGGCGACATCACCCGCTACGCGGAGGTTGAAAGGGCCGTCCGGCGCCTCGAAGACCGCTTTGGTGGCTTGGATTTCCTGATTAATAACGCCGGGGTGGGCCTGTTCAAACCCGTTCACGAGCTTAGCCCGGAGGAGTGGCACACGGTGCTGGAGACCAACCTCACCGGCCCGTTCTACGCCACCAAAGCGGCGGTCCCTGCGATGCAAAAACGCGGCGGGGGCCATATCGTCAACATAGGCTCGTTGGCGGGCAAAAACGCCTTCGCGGGCGGGAGCGCCTACAACGCCAGTAAGTTCGGGCTGCTGGGGTTCTCGGAAGCCTCGATGCTGGACCTGCGCTACTTGGGCATCCGGGTAAGTAGCGTCCTGCCCGGCTCGGTGGACACCCCTTTTGGCGGCAATCCGACCGGGGCAAGCTGGAAAATCCAGCCGGAGGATGTGGCTGAGGCGGTGGTCTACGTGCTGAAGAGCGACCCACGGGTGATGCCGGGGCAGCTCGAGCTGCGGCCAGCTCAGCCGCCAAGGAAATGACCCCGACTGCCAGAGGGTGGGTAAAACCTATGGTACCCCAACAAAGCTGTGTATCCCGGGAGTCAAGTTGAATCAACACTTATCGCTGGTGGCGCTTTCTTCCGCGCTGGCCAAACCCCAGTGCACCTTTATCAGCACCGTTCCAAAGTCGGAGGCCTTCATTGCCCTCGTGGTCAGCCCGGATAAGAAGGTTATGGCCTACGTGTGCGACGGGCGGCAGGTGGTGCAGTGGTTCAAAGGACAGGTCCGCGCTAACAACCTCGAGCTAAAACCGGTCAGGGATAAAACCTATGGCTCACCGCCCGCTTCGATGCGAGCGGCGTGGTGGGCAGCCTGACGGTGCGGGCAGGGCGTCCCTAGGCTTTCCGGGCCAACCTAGCCTTCGGCAAAGCTGGACCTTACCGACACCGAGGGGCCGTGGACGGGGTGAACTACCTTGTGGCTGGATCGTGGACCATAGGGGAGCAGCCCGGCTCGGTGTTCGGCGGCGACGTGGTGGTGAGCGCCACTTTAGACCCTTTAACCCTGGTTTCGAACCATCCCAAGCTGGCAAAGGTCAAGGCCTTCCAGGTCTGGCCGGGATAGGTGAGCACCAACATCACCCCTTAGCAGGGCAAAGCTAGGGTGAGACCATGTGTCCTCCCACGCTGGTTTACCTTTGAGCCTGCGCTGTGGGGTCTTTAGGCAACGGCAAGGTGACCTCGAGAAAATCTTTCCGCCGCTCGGGTAGTCGCTCTCCGACCTCGGCATATGATAGACGGTACGCTGCGTAGAAACGTCCAGCAGCGTTAGCATCTCGGCTGCGCCGCAGCGCTTTAAGGCCAAGAGCCAAAGCTTGGCTGTCGTAAGGGTTGGCCTCCAGCAGTATTCTCCTCAGCCGCAGAGCCTCCTCAGGTTCGGCGTCGAGCAAGGCTTCGGTGCCTTTGCGCAGGGCGTGGTACAGCGAATCACTCACCGAGGCATCCGAGCCTTGTCCTAAGTCGTGCAAATATACCCCGCGCCAGAGCTGGGTATTGCCGGTCTGGAGAAAGTCCTCTGCGTCCGAACAGAAGGGGTCGTGGGTCACCGTACGTGGACAACCTCTTCGGAGAGGGCAGCCAAGGCTATCTCACCTACACGGCGGAGTTCAACGACCGCTTCTTCGTCTGGCCGATCAAGTCCACCACCCTGCGCCTGGTCTTATTGCTTCAACACAGCAGTCAGGCCGAGAACCTAGAGTTCACCTTCACCGCCCAGCCGCAGTCGCCGCTTTAGACCCTTTGCAGGTTTAGATTTTCCTACTCTTCAGGGGTGTATAAGCCCCAAGAGCTGTTTAGGAGTCAGCAACAACCCCTGAAAACCGGCGCAATCTAAATCTGCACCGGTTTTCACCTTGCCTACCGATTTCTGGTTACCCTCACCATCTCGAGCCGCGTGGGTTTCGGCAAAACCAGACGCTATGTTCAAATAAACAAATAGCAACAAAAATCTTGGTCCATCAATCTAGTGTTTTATTCATCTTAGCCGTACTAATCTGCCTTTACTCTCTAGCTGTTGCATTATGTGCGTTTGCATGTTATAACTGGCCTCATATTACAAAAGGGGGTTGCACAATCGCGGGGTTTTCATGCTTGCCAGTGACCGGCACAACCGTCTGCTCGAGCTCATCCTCTCTCACGGAACCCTCAAAAGTTCCGAGATCGCTCAGATGATGGGGGTTTCCACCATGACCATTCGGCGCGACCTGGATTTGCTCGAGGAACAGGGGTATGTGCGGCGGGTGCACGGCGGGGCCCAGGCCGTAGACGAGCGAGACGTGGACTATAGCCTGCGCCGGGGCCGCAACGCCGGGGCCAAGCAGCGCATCGGGACCAAGGCGGCTGAGTTTGTTCAAAATGGCGAGACGGTCTACCTCGATGCAGGCACCACCACTATGGAGGTCGCTAAATCCCTCAAGAACCGCCGCCTGAGCAACGTGCGGGTGGTGACCCACGCGGTCAACATCGCCGCCGAGCTTTCGGGAACACCTGGCCTAAACGTGCTGCAAGTCGGCGGTGAGCTGTTTTTGCAAAACTATTCCGCCACCGGGCCGCTGGCCCTGGAAACCATCCGGCGCTTCAGCTTTGACCGCTTCTTTCTGGGGGCCCAAGGGGTGGACCCTTTGGCGGGCCTGACCAACTCTTCGTTGCTCGAGGCCGAGGTCAAAAACGCCGCTATCGCCGCCAGCCGCTGGGTGTGTCTGGTCTGCGACGCTTCCAAGTGGGGCCGGGTGACCTTCGCCCCCTGCGGAACCCTGGACGATCTCGACCTGTTCATCACCGATTCCCGGCTTCCTAAGGAGGCTGTAGCTAGGCTACAGGAACTCGGACTGGAGGTGATCACCGTCCCAGGCTCGGGGCGGAATGGGTAATGTTGCGTCGGCATCACCACTTTTAGTGCATCTTCACCAGGAGGAATACCCATGAAGCGTTCGACCAAAAATCTGCTCATCGCCCTGTCACTCGGCTCGGCCCTCACTGTGGGGCTGGTCTGGGCACAGTCACAGCAACTCACCAAGGTCGCCACCAACCTGGGCTCCCTTGGCAACCCCTTCTTCATCCGCATGGGCCAGGGCGTAACCG
Source organism: Meiothermus sp. (assembly GCA_040290005.1). Taxonomy (GTDB): domain Bacteria; phylum Deinococcota; class Deinococci; order Deinococcales; family Thermaceae; genus Meiothermus. Next base: position 16,012 of record PSMF01000054.1, on the reverse strand, counting down.
ACGCCGCCAAGAAAATCAATCCGGGCGTACAAGTCACCGTGGAAGCCGCCGAGTACGACGTGGGCAAGCAGAGCGCCGCAATTGACAACTACATCGCCGCTGGGGTGCAGGTGCTGGTCCTCAACCCCGCCGACCCCGAAGCACTGGTCCCCGCCGTCAAACGAGCCAAGGCCGCGGGCATGACGGTGGTCTCGGCAGACGTAGGCATCAAGGAAGGGGCCGATGCCATCATCACCTCCAACAACGTCCAGGCCGGAACTCTGGCCTGCCAGTTCATCGCCAACCGGCTCAAGGGTACGGGCAATGTGGTGATCGTCAACGGGCCGCCCGTCACCGCCGTGACCGACCGGGTGGCGGGCTGCAAACAGGTCTTCGCCAAGTTTCCCAACATCAAAATCCTCTCCGACAACCAGAACGCGGGTGGCAGCCGCGACGGCGGGCTCAAGGTGATGACCGACCTGCTCACCGCCAACCCCAAGATTGACGCGGTGTTCGCCATCAACGACCCCACCGGCATCGGCGCCGAGCTCGCCATCCGCCAGGCCAAGCGCGAGAAGGAGATGTTCATCACCGCCGTGGACGGCTCACCCGACGCGGTAAAAGCCCTCAAAGACCCCAACTCGATCTTCCTGGCCTCCTCGGCCCAAGACCCCTACACCATGGCCGCGCGGGCCCTGGAAATCGGCTGGGATATCCGCACCGGCAAGATGAAACCCCAGACCGCCCCCATCCTGATCCCGGTGCAACTCATCACCAAGCAAAACGTGGGCAGCTACAAGGGCTGGGAATAGACCAAATACGCATGACAATCGGGCTGCTAGCTGTTGACTTTAGGCCAGCTTCTAGCAGCCCAACAGACGCGAAATTTACAGAGCGATAAACTGTAAAACTCTTTATGGAACCCTTGAGTGTAGGCCCCCAAGCGCCGGAAGCGCCCCCCAGCACGCATCCGGCCCTGGAGATGCTCAACATTTCCAAGGCCTTCCCCGGCGTGCAGGCCCTCAAAGACGTGAGTTTCGTGGCCTACCCCGGCGAGATTCACGCGCTGATGGGCGAGAACGGGGCGGGCAAAAGCACCCTGATGAAAATTTTGGCCGGGGCCTACAGTGCCGACTCCGGCGAGATTCGGGTGTTCGGCCAGCCGGTGCGGATCAATGGACCGCTCGATGCACGCAAAGCCGGGATCAACCTGATCTACCAGGAGCTGAACCTGGCCCGTAACCTCACCGTCGCCGAGAACATCTTCATGGGGGTGGAACCTTCCAGAGGCGGCTTGGTAGACCGTGCGGCGATGAGCAAAGCTGCGGGAGAAGTCTTGCGCCAACTGGGGGCCTCGTTTACACCGGAAACCCCGCTCGCCCGGCTCAGCATCGCCGAGGGACAGCTCGTAGAAATCGCCAGAGCCCTTCTCTTCAAGAGCCGCGTTTTGGTGATGGACGAGCCCACCGCCGCCCTCTCCGAGCGCGAGACCGAGCGGCTGTTTGAGCTGATCCGCAAGCTGCGGGCGCAGGGTATCGCCATCGTCTACATCTCGCACCGCATGGCCGAGGTCTACGCCCTGGCCGATAAGGTGACGGTGTTGCGCGACGGGCAGCTCATCGGGACGCTCGAGAAAAAAGACATCAGCGCCGAGCGGGTGGTGGGGATGATGGTGGGCCGTCCAGTACAGGACTTCTACGAGCACCGCACCGCGCGGCAGAAGGGCGACGTGGTTTTAGAGGTACGCAACGTCACCGACGGCAAAGAGGTGATGCCCTCTTCGTTTAGCGTGCGGGCCGGGGAAATCCTGGGGCTGGCCGGTCTGGTCGGCGCGGGCCGCACCGAGCTGGCCCGCCTGATCTTCGGGGCCGACCACAAAACCGGCGGCGAGGTGCGGGTGG
>PSMF01000054.1:0-14118 GCA_040290005.1 Meiothermus sp. | reverse complement strand
AGATCAATGGCCCAGCGGATGCGATCGCGGCGGGGATCGGCTACGTCCCGGAGAACCGCAAGGAGCAGGGGCTTTTCTTGGAGATGGCCTCCGGTGACAACATCGCCATGAACGTGCTGGGCGACTATGCCGCCGCCGGTGTGATCAACCCGCTGGGAGTGGGACAGATGGTGCGCAAGGCCATCAAAGACCTCTCTATCCGGGTGGCGAGCCCCGCTACACGAGCCATCAGCCTCTCAGGCGGCAACCAGCAGAAGCTGCTCCTGGCGAGATGGCTCGCCATCGGCCCCAAGGTGCTGATTCTGGATGAGCCCACCAGGGGCGTGGACGTGGGGGCCAAGGCCGAAATCTATCGGCTGATCGGCGAGCTGGCCGCCAAGGGCGTGGCGGTCGTTTTTATCTCCTCAGAACTCCCCGAGGTGGTGGGGATGAGCGACCGGGTGCTGGTGATGCGCGAGGGGCACTTGGTCGGCGAACTCGACCCGGCCCGAGGCGACCAGATCACCCAAGAAAACATCATGGAGTACGCCACCGGCGTGAAGGCAATGGAGGTATGAGCTTGAGCCCTGAGAACCCTGCCGAAATCAAGCGGCAAGCCAGCAAAACCACCAGGGCCGATATCCTGGGCGCGCTGGGCATCCTGCCGGTCCTAATCCTGATCTGCATCATCTTTGCGGTGCTTTCCTCCAACTTCGCCACCCCCAACAACTTCATCAACGTTCTACGTCAGGCTTCGATCAACGTGGTGCTGGCGGCGGGGATGACCTTCGTGATCCTCACCGCGGGGATTGACCTCTCGGTGGGGGCCATTTTGGGCGCCTCGGCGGTGGTAGCGCTGCAAGTCTCGCTGATGCCGGAGTGGGGCTGGGCAGCGATTCCCGCCGGACTGCTGGCGGGGCTGGCTTTCGGACTCATTAACGGCTTGCTGATCGCTTACCTCAAGCTCTCCCCTTTCGTGGTGACGTTGGGCGCGTTTAGCGCGGTGCGCGGGGCCGCCTATCTCCTCGCTAACAACGGCCAAACCGTTATTAACTCCAGCCTGGGCTTTGCCGCCATCGGTAACGACAGCTTCTTGGGGGTACCCTGGCTGGTCTGGATCGCCCTTCTGGTGATCCTGGTGAGCTGGTTTATCCTGCGCCGCACGGTGCTGGGGGTTCACGTATATGCGGTGGGCGGCAACGAACAGGCCGCACGGCTCACCGGCATCAAAGTGCCCAGGGTATTGCTCTTCGTTTACGGGTTTAGCGGGCTGTGCGCCGGGTTGGCCGGGGTGATGAGCGCAGCCCGGCTTTACAGCGCCAACGGCATCCTGGGCACGGGCTACGAGTTGGACGCGATTGCCGCGGTGGTGCTGGGCGGGACCAGCCTCGCGGGCGGCATCGGCTCGGTCTTTGGGACCACCTTGGGTGCGATGATCATCGCGGTGCTCAACAACGGGCTGACCATCTTAGGGGTCTCGTCCTTCTGGCAACTGGTGGTCAAAGGCGTGGTGATCGTGATCGCGGTAGCTGTAGACCGTTTGCGCACCGCCAGAGCCGGGCGATAAGCTCCTCGAGATCGCCCAAGACTGGAAGTTCCTAAGGCGACCCCAGCGCTTATCCGAGCGTTAACCTCTAGCGGGGGCAGGTGCCGGACCTGTCCCCAAGTTTCCATCCCCAAGTGCAGTTCCAGTGTTGCAGACTCAGTTTAGCGGCGCACTATTTAGCCTGGATCGTCTCGAGCCGCCGCTCCATCACCCGCGCGTACTCGGTCCAGTCGGAAAGCGCCTGGTCCACCGACTGCCGCATCAGGAACTCACCGGGCGAGAGCCGCTTCAGCAGCAGGAAGGGTGCGCTGGACAAGGTTTCCAGCACCTCTTGCAGGTGATCGGGCTCCAGGTTCATCTCCCGCGCGGTGGGCATCAGGTCGGCCAGCAAGAAAATTTGCTGCGGGGGGAGTTCGCACAGCAGGGTGAGCACCGCCGAGAAGGCCCCGCGCTCACCCAGCACGCCGGAAATCTCTGCCTCCAGCCCAGCGATGGACTCCAGGTCTACCCTCCCCTCCCGCAGGAGCTTTTCCAGGTCCAGCGGGCCGATGGGAAAGGCACTTTGCAGCTTGACCAGACGGCTCAGGGCCTCGGGCGAGACATAGCCCAATCCGCCCTGACCCAGCCCCGACGGGCGTACCGAGGCAATCTCGGATAAGGCCTCGCTCCTGGAGGACTCCCCCGCCACAATCGCGGCGTACTGCGCCCGCCCAGACTGCCGGAAGGCCAGGAGTTCTTTGGCCTCCACCTCGCCAAAGCGGGCTAGGGCCAGGGTGAAGGTACGCCGCCCCAGCGCGGCGCGAAAGGTCCAAGGCGGGCCGCCCGACTCTCTGGAGAGTCCCAGAGCCTCCAGATCAACGGTAAAGGCCGGAGCCTCGGCGCTGGCGGGAACCTGGGGGAACAACACTTCGCGGGGGTAGGGAGTGACCTTGACCCGCTTCTCTTGACGTTCGACCTTAGCAACCTCGACCGGCTCGGGGGCGGGCTCGGGTTGCAGCGCGGCGCGGCGCGGCTTAGCGGGTTTAGCAGCAGGGGTGAGGGCCTCGAGGACGATCTCTTCGCCCTCAAAGTGCAGCGCAACGGTCTCGTTGGCGCTCAGGCGGCGCTTGTCATAATAGGCTCCTAGGCCTTCAATTCGGCCCCTGGGCCAGTTGACCTGGGTCTCGTAGGCGTCGCCGTCTTCATCGCGGAAGGTCACGTGGTCGCGGCCCTGGAGATAGTTGCGCAGGGTCAGGGTGAGGTTCATGGTGCCGGTGGCGAGGCAGTTGCTGGTCAGAACGTAGCGTCCACTCATAGGGGTTTACACCTTTACAAACGGGCGAGCGATGCGGCTTGATGCGCAGCAGCGGGATGGCCTGCGGTGAGCATGTAGTACATCTCGCTGGCTACCAGCAAGGTGGTTTCCACATCCCCCAGGGCGCGGTGGCGGCCCTCCAAAGGCCCCAAGTCGAACGCCCAAGCCAGAGAGTCGAGCCCCCGCTTGGCGAGTCCGGGCAGCGCCCGTCTGGCCCAGTGGATGGTGTCCACCACGGGGTTATTCAGGCGGTAGCCGAGGCGGCTAAGGCGGGGCTCTAAAAAGCCTAAGTCAAAAGGGGCGTTTTGGATGATCAGGGTGGAGCCCTCCATGAACGGGATGGCCTCCTCTAAAACGGTGTAGATGTCCTCGGCTCCACGCACGTCGGCGTTGCGGATTCCGGTCAGGCGGCTGATAAAGGGGGGGATGCTCACCCCCGGATTGACCATCCGCTGAAACACGGTCTGCCGCCCCGCCTCGACGCGTATAAGTGCGAACTCTATGATTTCATCGTTGTTGGGCGAGAGGCCAGTGGTCTCGATGTCCAGCACGGTCACAGCTTCCCCTAAGGCGGGGAAAGGGTATTTCCATTCCCACAGACCTAAGCCCTCTTCCAGCCGTTCAAACCGCCCGTCCAGAAGCTCTTCCAACAGGCCCTTAGCCCAGCCACGGGGAATCTGCGGGCTGGCGAGGACCTGCTCGGCTAGGGTGTGGGCCTCGAGGGCCCTTCCGGCGCCGCGGAGATGGCGCACCAGACGGGTTGAAAGACGATAGTGGGTGGGGCTCAGGCCAGGCCGGGGGGTGAGGGCGGATGGGGTCATATGCACTTTAGACCTCTTTAGCCACTGGGCTAACGCCTACGGAAATGCGGGGGAATCTTCTGCCAAGAGAACCCGTCTTTCCTAAAAGGATGGTGCTGATCGGGTCTCGTGCGAGTATACCTCAGCTCACAGTGTTATGACAGAGTCAGCCTAAGGATTAACGCCTTAACCTTACGAAGCAGAAATGAGGGCTTAGCAAGGACAAGGAAGGGACAGGTCAGCGCCCGGGGAGGCTCGAGGCCTAAGCGACCTTGCAGATGGCAACTTCCTCCTTCCGCCGAGGAAACCCAGTCCTGGACACAACCTCTTTTGTAGGGGCGAACCTAGTGTTAGCCCTAACCGCCCGCAACTCAACAAACCGTGTCCTCCACGACATAGAATCACCGGTCGGGGATTGAAGGGCCGCCACATAGGGACCGCCCCTACAAACAACCCTTTTGATGCGGGCGGGTGGACGGATGATCTCGGAACCCTAATTTAAGGGAGCTACCCGCAAAAAAGCCTTCTCCGTCGCGTCTTGGAAGGCTTTAGCCAGGGTGAAGATTTTTTCATCTTGGAGGGGACGGGTGACGAGCTGTACCCCTACCGGTAAGTCCCCCTCGAGCCCCGCCGGGATCGAGAGTGCGGGCAACCCCGCCAGGTTGATGGCAACCGTGTCAATATCGGTCAGGTACATCGAAAGCGGGTCGGAGAGCTTGTCGCCGAGCTTGAACGCGGGGGTAGGGCTGGTGGGCATCAGCAGCAGGTCGGTCCCAGCAAACGCCGCGTCGAAATCGGCCTTGAGCTTGGCCCTGGCCCGTAGTGCCTTACCGTAATAAGCCTCGTAATAGCCCGCAGAGAGGGCAAAGGTGCCCATCAGGATGCGCCGTTTGACCTCCGGGCCGAGACCCGATTCTCGAGACCGCATCATGGTATCGCTCACGTCGGAGCCTGCCACCCGCAGACCGTATAAAGTGCCGTCGTAGCGGGCTAGGTTCGAGCTGATCTCGGAGGTGTCGACAATGTAGTAGGTGGCGAGGGCGTATTGCAGCGTGGGAATGCTCACCTCCACGAATCGCACGCCACGCCCCTCCATCGTGCGGCGGAACGCCTCGCAAGCCGCGGTCACCCCGGCGCTGTTGCCCGAGACGAAGGCTTCTTTGACGATGCCGACTGTGAAACTAGAGGGGGACTCGAGCCCCTCCCTAAACCTCGGCGCCGCTTGCAAGCTGGTCGAATCCATCGGGTCGTAGCCGCTCAGCACATCCGTGAGCAGGGCCAAATCCTCGATACTGCGGGCCATCGTTCCCACCTGATCTAAGCTGCTGGCGTGGGCGATCACCCCGTAGCGCGAGATGCGCCCATACGTGGGTTTGAAGCCGTAGACCCCGCAGAAAGCGGCGGGCAGCCGGACACTGCCCCCGGTGTCGGTCCCCAGAGCCAGCGGCGCGAAATCCGCGGCCACTGCTGCCGCCGAGCCGCCCGAAGTACCGCCCGGAGCCCGCTCCAAATCCCAGGGGTTGCGGGTGGGGCCGAAGGCTGAATACTCGGTGGAGGAACCCATCGCAAACTCATCAAGATTGGTCTTGCCCAGCACCACTGCCCCGGCCTGACGCAGCTTTTCGACCACGGTGGCGCTATAGGGCGGAACGAAGTGCTGCAAAATCCTCGAGGCGCAGGTGGTTTCTAGGCCTTTTGTACAGAGGTTATCCTTCACCGCGACGGGAACGCCCGCCAGAGGCAACTCCTCCCCGTTCGCAAGGCGTTTCTCCACGGCTAGAGCTTCGGCCCGAGCTTCCGGGTTGAGGCGGATGAAGGCGTGTATCTTAGGCTCGAGCCGCTCGATGCGCTCTAAATAATGTTCCAAAACCTCTTTAGGCGAGGTTTTCCCGGCCTTGACAGCCGCGACGATTTCCAGGGCCAACATACGCGCTCAATGATAACGCAGGGGTCAGGGGTCAGGGGTCGGGGCTCCGGGAAAATACAAGGGGAACCACGTCAAAAGGCCGTCCCAGGCGGCTTCGGCGCCTCGAGGCAGATACGTAACCTCGCCCGGCTCCTTACGAAACCAGGTGTATTGCCGCTTGGCGTAGGCGCGAGTAGCTCTGAACACCTCGAGTTTGGCCTGCTCGAGGCTATATTCCCCGTGCAAATGGGCCAAAACCTCCTTGTAGCCGATGCTCTGCAAAGCCGTAGACATCTGCGGATACTGCCCAGCAAGTCGGCGAACTTCTTCGACTAATCCTTGGGCAAACATCTGCTGGGTGCGGGCTTGCAGACGAGGCTCGAGCCAGCTCCACGCGGGCCAGAGGATGAGCTTCCGATAGGCGAATTTCGGCTCGAGCTTGGGAAAGAGCGCGGGTGGGGTCCCGGTACGCCGCAGAATCTCCACCGCCCGCACGATCCGGCGCGGGTTTTGCCCGACCCGCAGGGCATCTTCTGGGCTCGCCGAGCGCACCTCAGCCAACAAAGGCCCGATTCCTTCGTTCTCAACGACCTTCCAAAGTTCCCCTTGCAGCAGCGGATCAGGCTCGGGCAGCTCGAAAATCCCTTCAGAAAGGGCGCGAATGTAATACCCGGTTCCGCCCGTCAGGAGCGGGGTTTTGCCCTGTTCCAAAACCTGGCTTACGGCGGCTTCGGCGTGGTGCAGATACTCGGAGACGCTAAAAGACTGGGTGGGCTCGATGATATCAATCAGATGGTGGCGGACCCTCGAGCGCTCCTCGGGGCTCGGCTTGGCCGTACCAATGTCCATCCCCCGGTACACCATGCTGGCATCGGCGGAGACCACCTCGAGGCCATACTGCTCGGCTAAACGCAGCGCCAAGTCGCTCTTCCCCGTCCCCGTTGGTCCGGTCAGCACGGGGATTGTTTGACTTTTAGCGCTCTGCGCTGTGCGCTCTGCCCTCGGCATCTTCCCCATGCTAATCTTGAGCAATGTCTATCGAGCATTTCGACACCTTTGAACGTCTACAAAACATCCGCCAGCAACTCGACGAGCTGACCCGGCGCTTCTCCACGGGTGAGGCCTTCGGCGGCTGGATTCCACCTCTGGACGTGCTGGACGAGGGCAAACAGTACCGCATCCTCATGGACATTCCGGGGGTCAAAAACGAAGATTTAGAGCTTCAGGAGGAAGGAAACACCGTCACCCTAGCCGGGGTGCGCTATCTCCCTGAGACCGACCACATTAAGCAAGAGCGTCCCTCCGGGCAGTTTCGCCGCAGCGTGGATTTACCCGAAGCCATCGTGCCGGGTAGCGCTCAAGCCTCGCTCAAGAGCGGGGTGCTCGAGGTAACGATTCAAAAGGACAGGTCAAAAGGTAAAAAGGGTAAAAGATAAGGCTGCCTAACGTCGAACGATAAACGTCTAACGCTCAAGGTCAAAAGCTACTGCCCGTCCTGGACTGGGATTCTCGTGGCCTGATTCCATCGTCGCAGACGGGAACTCCTTTTTTAGCCTTTGGCGTTTGTCGTTCGACCAACCGCGAGCAGTGGACCCCCAGGGTTCCCCGCTTTCGCTCGCTGACCTTGGACGTTCGCCGCTTTACAAAATCGCCTGAACCTCCTGCCCCACCACCGTGTGGTCCTTGCGGCAGCGCGGCTCGTAGGCTTCGCTGGCCCCGACTAAAATCACCGGGTCGTCGTAGCGGGCAGGTTTGCCATTGACAAAGCGCTGGGTGCGGGTCGCGGGTGCGCCGCAGACGGTGCAAACCGCGTAGAGCTTTTCGACATACTCAGCCCTGGCTAACAACTCGGGCATGATGCCGAAAGGTTCCCCACGAAAATCCATGTCCAGCCCGGCGCAGATGACCCGCACACCCTTGTCGGCCAGCTCGAGCACAATCGGCACTAATCCCGCGTCAAAAAACTGTGACTCCTCGATTGCCACCACGTCCGGGAGCGGGTCACTGAGCTTTAAATGCTTGCGCAGCTCGGCGGAGTCTTTGACGGCGGTGGCCTCCGCCTGCCTGCCGTCGTGGCTGGTGACATCGGTGGCGTGGTAGCGGCTATCAATGCGCGGCTTGAACACCAAAACGCGCTGCCGTGCGATCAGGGCACGCTTGACCCGGCGAATCAATTCTTCCGATTTGCCCGAAAACATCGGGCCGACCACGACTTCAATCCAGCCTTGGTGTTGGGGGAGAAAGGGTAAGGCCATAAACGGGGCCTAGCATAACAGGGTTCCGGGAGCCGGGCTCCGGGTTCCGAGAAAAGCCGCTGCTAGGGGCTGAATCGCTAAGTTCCTCTCCCCTGGTGGGAGTAGACGCGTTAGCGTTCCACGTTTTTGGGTAGGATGAGGGAGATGCGGTGACTGAGTGCGTATTTTGCGATAGAAGACGGTCTTTTCGCACAAATCGAGCAGCGAGGCTCGGACACCCTCACCCAGCCTCTCCCCGCCGCGCTGTGGCGGGCGCAGGGAGAGGGGCTAAGGGCAACAAAAAAGCAGGCCCAAAGGCCCGCTCTCTCTGCGCAACCGCTTACTTCTTCGCGCCGCGCTCGGGAACAGCCACAGGCTGTTGGCGCTGTGCGCCTGACCGCTTGTAGCTGTCGCCGAACTTCTTCTGGAACTTCTCCACCCGGCCCTCGGTGTCAAGGAAGCGCTGCTGGCCGGTCCAGAAGGGGTGGTTGCCGCTCCAGACTTCGACGTGAATCTCGGGCTTGGTGCTGTAGGTCTCCATCACCACCTGCCCGTTGCAGATGATCTTACAGGGAACCAACTTGGGGTGAATCTTCTCTTTCATGCTTTTCTCCTCAGCACGGATTTGCCCGTGCGAGCACTAGGCCCGCTAGGGCCGGGCTTTGCCCGTGCGAGCAACCCTAACACTTTAGCATTTAGGTGCTACTCGTTCAAGGTTAGTGTTGATTTACGGTAGAATCTGGGCCAATGACACGCGGAGTTCGAGGCGCTATCACCGTCGAGGAAGACACTCGGGAAGCCATCTTGAGCGCGACAAGAGAGCTTTTGCAAAAGATGCTCGAGGTCAACCGCATCACCGACTATGACACCTTGGGGGCAATGTTCTTCACCCTCACCGACGACCTTAAAGCGGCCTTCCCCGCCGAGGCCGCGCGGCAATTGGGGATGCAGATGGTCCCGCTCATCAACTCGCGCGAAATTCCCGTTCCCGGCTCGCTCCAGCGCACCATCCGGGTGATGATGCTATGGGAGACCGACACCGCGCAAAAGCAGGTCAAACACGTCTATCTGCGTGAAGCAGTGCGGCTGCGGCCTGACCTCGAGAGCGCCCAGTAACTCCCTCCTCTAGCCCCTCCGTCGCCGGGCGAGAGGGGGGGGTTTGAGCGTAGCGAAAACGGGGGTGGGAGCTAGCGAACCTTAGCTCCAGGCGGCAAATCCTTCTCTGGGCTGACGACGACGACGTTTCCGGCCTCATCCTCGCCCGCTAAGATCATCCCCTGGCTCTCCACCCCGCGCAAAACCGCGGGCTTGAGATTGGCGACCAAGATCAGCTTCCGGCCTACTAAGCTCTCTGGCGTGTACCACTGGGCAATCCCCGAGACGACCTGGCGGGTGTGGTCGCCCAAGTTCAAGGTCAGGACGAGCAATTTATCGGCTTTGGGGTGCTTCTCGCACTTCACCACCTCGGCCACACGTAGCTCGACCTTGGCGAAGTCGTCAATGGAGATTTGGCCGTTGGATGATTGGGGCTTGGGGCTTGGGGCTTGTGGTTGAACTGCCGGTTTTTTGCTCTCGACCCTCGACTCTTGACCCTCGACAATCTTCGCCTCGAGCTTCGGAAACAAAATCGGCGCTTCCTCGGGGATTTTTGTGCCTTCTGGTGATAAACCCCAAGTCTCAGTTTGAGCTACCGTGAAGTCTCCCAACCCAAGTTGTGCGCGGAGTTCTTTAGCTTTGGTCGGTAGGGCGGCCTCGAGCAGCACCGAGGCAATCCGTAAACCCTCGGCGGTGGTGTAAAGCGTGTTTTCGAGCTGCTTCTTGTTGGCCACATCCCGCGCCAATTCCCAAGGCTTGGAGTCGTTGACGAACTTGTTGAGACTGCGCACGTACTGCAGGACTTCCTCAAGGGCTAGGTGAATCTTCAGCTCGCCCACGTATTCGCGAACACGTCCGGCTAAAGCCACGCCGCTGCGGGCAATCTCCGAGTCTGCTGACGATGGTGCGGGCAGCACCCCACCGCAGTATTTGATCAGCATGGTGCGGACTCGAGAAAGCAAGTTCCCCAAATCGTTCGCCAAATCCGCGTTGAGGCGCTGGGTGACAATCTCCTCGCCGAAGGGGCTATCCGAACCCAGTGAAGTGTCGCGCAACAGGGCGTAATGCACCGCGTCCACGCCAAACTTGTCGAGGAGCGCCACCGGGTCAATCGCGTTCCCCAGACTCTTTCCCATCTTGCGCCCATCCATCGCCAGGATGTGCCCGTGGACCACCAGCCGCTTGTAGATGGGCAAGTTGGCCGATTTGAGCATGGTCGGCCAGAACACCGCGTGGGGCTTCAAGATGTCCTTCCCGATCACGTGCCAGGCATGGGGCCAATACTTGTCAAACACCCCTCGGCTGGCGGGCGACGAGGCGTAAGCCAGGAGCGCGTCGAACCACACGTAGGTGACGTGCTGGTCGTCCCAGGGAATCGGAATACCCCAGGGCACGCGGTCTTTGGGCCTCGAGATGGAGAGATCGCCGATGGGCTCTTTGAGCATCTCGAGCACCTCATTCCCATACGCCTGCGGCTGGATCAGATCGGGGTTTTCCTTCAAGTATTCGACCAGCCAGGGCCGGTACTTCTCCATGCGGAAGAAGTAGTTGGCCTCCTTGCGCGGGATCGGCGGCTCCGAATCGCCGGGCAGCACGCCGTTTACCAGTTCCTTCTCGGTGACAAAGCGCTCCGAGCCCACCGAGTACAGCCCCTCGTACTCAGCGTAGTAGATATCCCCGGCCTCGTAGACCCGCTTGAGGATTTCCTGCACGTACTTGCGGTGGCGCTCGGAGGTGGTGCGGATGTAGTCGTCGTAGCTGATTTGCAGCCGCTTGTAGATCGGCTGGAACAGTTCTTCGGAGACATAATCTACGAACTTCTGCGGGTCCTGCGAAGCGTTCTTGGCGGCGCGGGCGATTTTCTCGCCGTGCTCGTCGGTCCCGGTGACGAAGTTGGTGTCGTAACCATCCAGCCGGTGAAACCGGGCCAGAAAGTCGGCGATGATTTTCTCATAGACGTGGCCGATGTGGGGAGCCGCGTTGGCATAATCAATCGCGGCGGTTTCATAGAAGATTTTGCTCATGGGTGTACCTCTCAAACTTTCTCCGGGGATTTTGGCCGTTTCGGCCTGCCCGAGTATTGTATCGGGTTGGCTTTGGCAAATAAAAAACGGGATGCACACGCACCCCGCCAGTAGCCCTAAAGTCGCGCTACCGCCGGGATATTCGCATCATTCGAGAGTGCTGGCGCCAGAAGCCTTTCATACACTCCATCCTAGACGCTGATTCCCAGTTTGGCAAGTTTGTTCGAGCTAAACCGCCGCTCCATTTGCCCAACCACTGTCCTACCCCGCGACAGCGAAATAATCCACACACGCTTCTTTCGTCAAGTCCTCGGGTATCAAAGAACGTCTTTTTCTACCCGAGAAATCCCGTACAAGAGCGCGCGTGAGATTCTTCACTGGCGCTCAGAATGACACTGGTTTTGATTTTCTGACTTTTACAGCGCTTTCCAAATTAGGATGAGCCAAGTTTGGGAGTTCCGCTCTGTAACGCAATTACTACGTGGTCAGGAATCCCGTCCTGGACACGAACCAGTTTTGCGAAGGAAGACTTCCACTTCCTCGAGGAGGGCTCAAAAATTTATGAACGCTGCTATAAACTTGTATTGATATTCACGATACTTTGCTCGTGAAATCGTTATGGGCTATACGCTGAAAACTTGTACGCCATTTTCTCCAGCTACGTAGGCTTTTGTCGCCATCTGTGGGAATAATCCGGTTTCTACCACACCCACCATCGCCTTGAGCTGCGCGTGGAGTGCGGCAGGATTTTCAATCGGCGCGACCCGCATCTTGACCGCATAGTTTCCCCCGTCGGTGACGAAAGGTTGGTCGTCTTTCATCCACAGTTGCGGCTCCCCAAAAGCCTCGAGCCCCCTCAGCGTCACCCGATATCCGAACGGTACGATTTCTAAGGGCAAAAATCCCCGTCCTAAACGGTCAACAAGTTTGGTATGGTCGGCGACTGCAGCGAATAACCGCGCGGTTTGCTCGACGATTTTCTCGCGCAGGAGCGCGCCCCCGAGCCCTTTGATGAGGTTAAGGCCGGGGTCTATCTCGTCAGCCCCGTCAATCGCCACGTCCACGCCGTAAGGGTCGAGTTCCATCAGTGGAATTCCTTGTTCGGTAGCGAGTTTGGCCGTGGCTTCGGAGGTGGGAACTGCACGTATGTCTCGCAGCTCGCCTTCTCGAAGCTTGCGGCCCACCTCGAGTACCGCGTACTTGGCGGTGGAACCCGTCCCCAACCCCACGATCATCCCCGACTCGACGTGCTGAACGGCGGCGATGGCAGCTTGCTGTTTGAAGGTCTCGAGGTTCTCCATAGCGTAGGGCGGGTCTAAGACCCGCCCCTACAGGATAATCGGATTACGCCTTTTGCAGCTCGCCCAAGGCTTCGGCGACCTCGGCAGCGTGCTCCTCGGGGTTGACCTTCTCCCAGACCTTGGCGATTTTCCCCTGGGGGTCAATCAAAAAAGTCTGGCGTAAGATGCCCTCGTACTTCCTACCAAACATATTTTTTATGCCCCAAGCTCCATATTGTCGAATCACCTCGGTGCTGGGGTCGGCCAGCAGGGGAAAGTTGAGGCCGTATTTGCCGTGGAATTCGCCGTGGCTCTTTACGTCGTCGGCGCTCACGCCCAACACCACCGCGCCCATCTCCTCCAAACGACCCTTCTCGTCGCGGAAATTGCAAGCCTCCTTGGTGCAGCCGGGGGTGTCGTCCTTGGGGTAAAAATAAAGCACCACCCACTTCCCCTTATAGTCCCTGAGTGAGTGATTTTTGCCGTCCTGGTCGGGCAGGTTGAAGGCCGGTGCGGTTTCTCCGGTGTGTGCCATGAGGGCATCATACCCACTACAATCAGGGAAGATGTTGCCCGAGCCCCAAGTGCCCTTCCCCGTTTCGTCTGACCACCGTGTACGACCTGATTTGGTGCGGCTCGATCCACCCGCCTTCCGGCTCGACAGCGAGTATCCCAGGTATCTGCGCGCTAAACGCGAGCAGTTTTTCCTGCCCTGGACACAGCTCGAGGCCAGTTGGGCGGACGCTGCTGCCGTTCAGGAATCCTTGGCGTACCTGGCGAAGCGTCTGGCAGATGAACATCCTGAGCACCACCAGACCCACTTCGGTGCGCTCGGCGAGGAAGTTACGGATGGGGCGATGGCACTCGCCCTCTCGGTCCAGGAAGACTTGGTGTTAATGAAGGGACCTCTGCTCGAGGCCCTCTGGGTCTGCTTTCCCAGCAATTGGAATCCGCACGATAAAATCGGGCGCAGCTTCGCCGAGATTCACACACCCGTGCCCCACAGCGAAAAACTGCAAGCCGCTCAAGCCAATGTCGCCAAGGCCATGAGCGAGAAGGGGCCGTTCGTGCGCTACGTCTGGGGGCTTACTTTTGACCCTTCGCTGTCAGCCCATCCTGACCGTCCCAAAGTCCTCGAGGGCCAACAGGTTTACTTCCGTACCGAGCGGCAAACCACCCTGCCGCTGCCCGAACTGGGGCGCAGTTGGTTTTTGATTCGAGTATATATCGCGCCTGTCGAGCAGGTAGCGAACTCACCTGCACGACGCGCTGCTTTACGTGAGGCGATGCGGACGATGCCGGAGGCGCATAAAGCTTACAAACAGGGCACGGTGATGGCGTATGAGAGGCTCGAGCATGACGGCTTTTTCGACTAGCCCAGCTTGTAGCCGAACTGCCGCAGCAAACCTTTGCGCCAGGCGATGTCTTCCTCGCCTTCAACGCCCAGCGGTTTGTGCCCGTCGAGCACACCCAGAATGCCCCGCTGGTCGTCCCGCTCGGTCACGATGACGCTCAAGGGGTTGGCCGTCGCCGCAAAAATCCGCACCACCTCCGGGCAAGCCTTGACCGCGTGCAGCACGTTGATGGGAAAAAACCCTTCGCCCAACACGATGATAAAGCTGTGCCCTGCTCCGATGGCGACTGCATTTTTCACCGCCAAATCCACCAGTTCCGGCGCGGTTCCTGTTTTGCGCACCAGCCGTTTCCCTGAAGCCTCGCAAAAGGCCAGCCCGAACTTGATACCGGGAACGGCGGTCACCAGGGCTTCGTGCAAGTCCTCCACAGTCTTGATGAAGTGCGCCTGGCCCAGGATTACATTGAGGTTGTCGGGTTTTTCGACGCGGACGGTCTGGAGTTCCATAGGGAGAGTTTACCGTCTTGTGAGTGCGGATGGCTTATAGCTGATAAGTATCTCCATGGTAGTATTACGAAATGCCAGCAGCGCGATATGTGAAGTTGA
>PSMF01000053.1:0-22550 GCA_040290005.1 Meiothermus sp. | reverse complement strand
TGGAGGAGGGGACTTTTACAACAGTTTCTGATATATCAATCGGCGGCGGGTCCAGCACGGGCGAGTGTAGGGGCGAACCGGTGTGTTCGCCCCCGCCTAGGCGGGGCGGCCCGTAGGCTAATAGACTAAGACCCTAACAATGCAGTATCGCGGGTCGGGGATTAGGGGCAGACGCATAGGTCTGCCCCTACGAGAGGCTACCTCCGAGCGAGGGCCGAGGTTCAGGACAGCCTCTCAGGCCGGTCTCGTCACGGCAGCTAGGACCTTTCCCGCTCAACTCATGTCGGGCTGACCGGTGGCTCCCAGCACCTGCTGCCACAGCTCGCCGCCCGGATCAATCTGCTTGCGCTGGGCCGTTGCCAGCGCGATGGGAACGTGGGTGAAGTGGCGGTTCCAGTAGCCCACCATCACGTCGGTGCGGCCCGCCATCCCGGCGTGGACGGCATACTGGCCTAAAGCCAGACAGTACTCGGAATCGGCGGCATTGGCGGCTACCCCCCGGATGATGTAGCTGGGGTCAATGTATTTGACGCTGAACTCCACGCCCCGCTCGCGCAGATAGCGGTTGATCTCCCCCCGCAGAAACAGCCCCACGTCGCCCAGCCGCAGGTTCCCCGAGGCATCGCGCTCGCCGCCCACCTGGAGCATCTCCTGTGCCGCGCCCTCGGCCACCGCCACCACCGCGTGGGAGCGCTCCCTTAAGCGCCGCTCGAGCGCCTCCAAAAAGGCCCCCAGCCGGAACGAGACCTCGGGCACCAGGCAGAAGTTCACGTCGCTGTTGGCTAAGCTGGCGTGGGCGGTGATAAACCCGCTGTGGCGGCCCATCAGCTTGACCAGCCCGACCCCGCCCAAGGCTCCCCTGGCCTCGGCGTGGGCCGCCTCGAGGGCGCGGGTGGCCTCCTCCACCGCCGTGGCGAAACCGAAGCTGCGCTCGATCCACTGAAGGTCGTTGTCAATGGTCTTGGGGATGCCCACCACCGCGATCTCTAAGCCCCGCCTGAGAATCTCCTGGGCCAGCGCCGAGGCCCCGCGCAAGGTGCCATCGCCGCCCACCGCAAACAGCACTTTTACGCCCAACCTTTGTAGCATCTCCACCATGTCGCCTATCTCCTGCGGTCCCCTCGAGCTGCCGAGCAAGGTGCCGCCTTTGGTGTGGATGTCCTCCACTACGCTGGGGGTCAGGAGCATCGGCTCGAGGTTGTTGCTGGCGGCGAGCCCGGCGAAGCCGTAGCGAAAGCCGTAGATGCGGCGCATCCCGTAGCCATAGGTCAGGGTCAGGGTCACCGAGCGCACAACGTCATTGATGCCGGGGCACAGCCCGCCGCAGGTCAGGATGCCACAGGCGATCTCGCCGGGGTCAAAAAATATCTCCCGGCGCGGTCCGGCCATCTCGAAGGCCGGAGGCGGCTGAGCGGCTTGCAGGTAGGGCTGGAGTTGGCCCAGGGTCGAGGGCAGCAGGACCCGCTCGTCGTCTACAAACGTGGGCCGGGACCGCGCCAGTGGGCTCAAGAAGCGGGCGGGGCCGAGGTGGTGGGTTCGAACTTGGTCAAAGTCGGGCAGCATGACGAAATTTTACCTTCTACAGTTGCCACAAACGTCCCGAGCCCATCTGCAAGATTGACTCGAGCGAGATTCATCCTTTGCGTGTAAGACGGCAAGATTCCACCGGTAAAGGATTCCGTATGGAACCCGAATTGCAGCTTGGTGGCATAAGAGCGCAGCGATTCTCGAGGCCCTATCTAAACCTACCAGGGGCATAAGGCCCGTGGACGCGGGGTTTTCTTGTGCAGGTGAGCCCGCATCCGCCCCAGTAACTCGATGCCATCAACCATATCAGCCCCCTTGTTGAGATCACATACCCGGCCCTAACTGCCAGTACCGCACCGGAGGGCGGCGTCAGGGAAGGGTCAGTGGGGCAGCTCTTCCGGGCTCTGCAACAGGTGGGTCAGGCGGTTGCGCCGGAGGTGCTCGCGCACCGCGGGGGGGATGTCGGCCTCGCTGAAGTGGCAGTCCGTCTCCTGCACCTCTAACCCCGCTAAGTATGCCTCGTTGTGGGCCCACAGGTGGAGCAACCAGTCGTCGTGGGGATCGAAACCCACCGCCCCGTCCAGCCCCCTGGATAGCCACACCAGTGGTCCCTCGCCAAAGGCCAGGTCGAAGAGTTCAGCCCGCAGGTGACGGGCAAAGGCACTGTGCCCCTCCACCAGCGCCCCGGTGCGCAGCAAGGTGTCATCGCTAAACCTCCAAAAAGCCATGTGGCTCGCCTCCTTTGACCCAAGCTAGAAAGGGTTCACTGCGGGCTCGCCGAGTTGTCCTTGTTCCAGCCAAAGAAAATCCCGATCCCCGCCACCAAGAACAACGGCCAAAACTTCCCCCAATCCAGGCCCAGTAGGAAAATCATCGCGACCAAGAAGGGAAATAGGCCGCCGCAGAGTGCCCCCGGTGGGGGCCACGATGCGGCGAAAGGAAAGGGGCACACCGTCCGCCTCGAGCTTCCCCTCACCGCGCACCAGCAGCGGGACTGGCGAGAGCCGGGAAACCCGCTCGGCCACGCTGCCCAAAAACACCCGGCGTAATCCCTCCCGCCCGTGAGTCCCCATCACGATCAGATCGCAGCCGTGCTCCTTGGCAATATGGACCAGACTTTCGGCGATCTCAAGGCTATTCAGGTACACCGCCCTCAAGGCCACCTTTGCCGCTTCGGCCTGCTCGACCCAGGGCTGGAGCAGTTGGGCCGCGTATTCGCCGTATTGGGCATCGTTGGGGCCGCGGCCAAAGAGCGCGGGCGGGGTCTGAACCACGTGGGCAAAGACGGTCGTAGCCCCGAGCTTGTGGGCGAACCCTAAGCCCACCGCGGCGGCCCGCTGGCTGCACGGGGAATCGTCCAGCGCGACGAGGATTTTCTTAAGCATAAACACCCCCCCATGCTCTCAGCTTGAGCCGCACCCGTTACCACAGCATTACGGTGGAATCGCGTACAGCAAATCCAAAGCTCATCAGGGTGGGTCAAAGCCCACTGGCTCGCACATAGTCCCTCACCTCGGTGCCCAACACGATTTCCTCGGTGGTGAAGGTGGCCCAAGGCCTGCCCTGGTCGAGCCAGGTGGCCGTTCCTACAGTCCCAGCTTATATCCGCCCAGTTCGCGCCAACCCATACTTTCGGTGATCCATAGGGTTTTCGCCTTATCTTTCACATCCCGGTAGCGCATGGCCTCGAGGTTCTTCAATAGCCCCGTCTGCGGGTCGAAGCGCACCACGAAGTGCTCCTGCTGCTCGCCGAAGGGAACAACCAGCACCGCAGTTTCGTCATCTATCGGTTGTCAGCGCACCCTGGGGTCGCTCACAAACAAGGCGGGGAATGAGGCGGCCTCGGCCCACAGGGCGAGGTTAGGGGCTTGATCATGTTAGGCCCCTCCTGGATGCCGACAGGAAGCTCGAGCCGGGCCTTCTGTATGTACAGCGGGAACTGGCTCAGCCAAAAAACCGCCGCCCCCAGCCCAAACCACCCGACTAAGCGGTACATGTTGAGATTGTCCATGAACAAGCCCCCTTTCTACCGGGCGTAGTACCGCCGCACCGAGGACAGCAGGCTCAGCGCTACGAAGGCCAAACCCAGCGCGGCGATGAACACCTCGAGCCCGATCTGCATGGGGTTTCGCACCCCCAGCATCAGAAATTGCACGGCGATCCAGATCAGCGTTACTGCACCCACGGTGAGACAGGCCGACCAAGCCCAGTATTCGTGGGTGCGGCGCTCGAGGCCCCGCATCACCCCCACCGGGGCCGGGTCCACAACGCGAAAATTGTGAGGAGCGGAAATACCCCCCAGCACGCAGAAAAGAATCAGGCCGGGAATGAAGAAGTCGCTGAAGGGGGTGGCCCTGAGCCACTCCAGCGGGATGCCCATCGACTTTCCGGTGGGGTCGCCAAGAAAGCCAAACCCAGCCAGCAGGGCGTTGAGCCCCAACACACCCAGCAGGAACACCAAGGAATATACGCCCACAGGACGTGTCTGTCGGATCGCTTTCATGGAACGCCTTCTTCAAACTTGTCTGGGCAGCCCGCCGGTGCCCCCCTGCATCCAGCGCATCAGCCGGTGTCCAAAGTCGGCGTGTGGACAGTACCTCATCGGGCAACCGCCGGGGATGGCAGCGAGGCCCTGCTGGTGGCAAAACTCCACCGCTGCCACTGAGACACTGGTGCCCACCCCGTGCATCCCGTCGTGTATCCAGACCCTGGGGATGCCTAGCTCGGCACACTCTTTGACGATCTGCACGGTAACTTCGGGCCGAGTGACGATCACCACCCCGTCGGGCTTGTGGGGCAACGATTTGAGGTCGGGGTAGCACGGATCGCCCTCGAGCTACCTAGCCTTGGGGTTTGCTGCGGACACCTCGTAGCCCTCTTGGCGCAGCTTGCGGTAGATCAGGTTGCCGGGCCCCTTCCCATCGCAGGAAACCCCGGCCACCGCAATCCGGCGCTGGGCCAGAAACTCTTGGGTTGCCGCCTGCATGGTCGGCATAAAAACCTCCTTTATCGGCGGGATGACGCCCATTCTCGCCGTCAGGTTCACCCTAGGCCCCATCCGTTACCGGAGCATTACCTATGCCGCACCCCCGGCCAAACCGGGCCAGCCTCCACGACCCCAAAAGGAACCACCTGCACGGCAACCCTAGGGTTTGCCGTCACCGCCTGGGCCACCAAACCGGGTTCCCCATCAGAGCTGTGAGACCGCCTTCTGGCCCCCAACAAAATCAGGTCGGCGCCCACATCCAGGGCCGTTTTCAGAATGGTTTCGGCCACACTCCCCTGGAGGGGCTCCAGCCGCACCGCAGGCCGCAAGCGAGCCTGAAGCCGCAGCTCGTTCAAGGCGAGTTCCGCCGTGGCCTGAGTTTCAGGGCTTTCCAGCACGTGCAGCAAGGTGACCCGGCTTCCCAACAGTCTCGCCAGCCGGAAGGCGTGCAAGGCTGCGCACTCCCCTCCCGGCCCCAGGCCGACCGCTGCCAGAACATGGCGGTACATGGTGTTTTTAGATTGACCCCCCCTCATTACTGAAGCGTTACCACAGGACAAAATACCCTTAGGGACTGGGGAAGAGTGGGAGTAGACTAGGGGCATGAAACCGCACCCTGAAACCCCCAATCCGCACTCTGCAGCTGGGTTACAGGTGCTTACCCTGGGTGCGGCAGAGGTGTGGGTGAACGGGCAACCCGCCGACTGGCACGCTGGGGCAGCAGAGGAGCTATTCTTTTACCTGCTCTCCTATCCCGAAGGGCGCAGCAAAGAGGAGATTTTGGACTCGCTGTGGGGCCTCCCCCCTGACCCGGCCGCCAACAACCGCTTCCGTGTGACGCTGCACCGCATCCGCGCCGCACTGCAAAACCCCGAGGCGGTACAGGAGGCCCACGGTCGCTACCGATTGACGAGTGAGGTGTTGGATTCGACCGATCTGCACGGTTTTTATCAAGCCTTGCGGGCGGCTGAAGCCGCGCGTGACGAGGCCGCCAAACTTTCGGCTTACCGGATGGCCCTGGGGCAATACCGGGGCGACTACCTGCCGGGGGTGCGGGCCGACTGGGTGGGACAGGCTCGGGAGGAGCACCAAACCGCCTACGTGCAAGCCCTCTTAGAAGTTGCCCTGATCGGGTGCGCCCACCAGGACTGTGCAGCGTCGGCCCAGAGCTTGGCCCAGGCTCTGCGCACCGACCCTTACGTGGGCGAGAACTACCATCAGCGGCTGATGTGCTGCCTCTCGGTGGTGGCCGATAAGTTCACCTCCATCGAGTACTACCGCCGCTTCGTGCGGTTCCTCAAGGAGGAGGTGGACGACACCCCAATGCCCGAGACCCGCGAACTAGCCGAGCGGATCAAGCAGGGCGAGGGGGTGTGCCCGTTCCACCCCTTCCAGCAGGGCAGTTGCCCGCTGACACACGACGGTACCAGCCCGCACGCCCCGATCCAGCTCGAGCCCTTTCTCCGGGTTAAACCCTCCGACAAAAACTAGGGTTTAGGCCTGAATCGGGGTGAATACAGCCTCCGCAGGGCAAATCCTATGTGAGCAAACAGGGCCAGTAGGACCAAGATACCCACGGTATCCAGGGGCTGCCCAGCAGCCAGCCAATCGAGCTGGGAACCGGCAGCCCGGTCACACGGGTGAGCAGATAGGTCAGGGCGGTAAAGGCCGCCAGCAGAGCAGCGAACAGCGCTATCGGTCGGGCCTGCCGGGCCGGAACCTCTGCACCGTTCATAAAGCTCAGCATGAGCAGCAAAAACCCTTTCGCCATCAGCAGACAGATGCCCCACAGCATGAGCTGCGGATAGAAGTTTATCTGGCCG
The DNA here is from genome assembly GCA_040290005.1 of Meiothermus sp. Classification (GTDB taxonomy): domain Bacteria; phylum Deinococcota; class Deinococci; order Deinococcales; family Thermaceae; genus Meiothermus. The sequence continues at coordinate 16,214 of PSMF01000053.1, read as the reverse complement.
TCTGTCACTTGAGCCGTAAATACCGAGCCGCACGGCCCGCCGCCTAGGGGAGTTCCCGCCCAGCCCAGCAGTTGCAGGGCGAAGGGCAGGAACATCGAGGTGATAAGCAGGTGGTCGTGGTTTCTCATAACGCTAAAAGCGGGTGTAGGTCGTAGGTTGTGGGCTGTGGGAAAAGCAGTTCCTAGACCCTACAGCCCACAACCTCCCTTCACCACAAACGCTGCCCAGGCACCGGGTTGATGTGGGTAAACATCTGGAAGAGCACCGGGCCATAGGCCAGCACCACCAGCACCACCGCCACCCCAAACCAGAACCACACCCGGTCGGTGAGTGCCGCTAGGCCGCTGTTCTCAGGGCCGGAGATCACCTGGGTAAAGGGGACTTCGCTCATCACCTGGTCGGGCTCGCGGCGGTTTTGCAGCACCGTGGCAAAGATCACGTAGAAGAAAAAGATGATGGCTAGGGTGAGGATGATCCCCGCGATGGCGTTGAGGGTCATCCAGACCCCGCTCTGTTTGTAGGCTTCCAGCGCCGCCGGGGAGCCCGCGATAAAGGCCCGGCGGGGAATCTGGTAGAGCCAACCCATCCAGTGCAGGGCAAAGGTCATGATGAACATCCCAAGGAACCACAGCTGCTGTGAGGCCACTGCAAAACCTTCGGCGACGAGCGGCTTACCGGTGAGGTGCGGGATCAACCAGAACGCCGTGCCCATCGCGCCCATCGTCACCAGAATCGCCACCTGCATGTGGAAGTGTCCGGGAATCCAGGTGGTGTTGTGGACGGCTTGGTTGAGGGTAAAAGAAGCGTTGACGATCCCGCCCGCCCCACCCGGAATAAAGCCCAAAAAACCCAGCAGGAAGGCCAGCACGGTGGGGTTGTGCCAGGGCAGGGCCTTGATCCAGCCAAGCCAGCCTCTGCCCCCCCGTGCCCGACCTGCGTTCTCCAATGAGGCCGCCATGGTAAAGGCGGTGATCAGGCTGGGCACCACTACCATCATGGTCAGGACCATGTGGATGAACTTCCAGGTGGGCGAGATGCCGGGGTCGGAGAACTGGTGGTGGAAACCCACCGGAGTCGAAAACAGCAGGAACAGCAGAAACACCAGCCGGGCCAGCGGGTCGGAGACCAGTTTGCCGCCTGCCAGCCGGGGCAGCGTGGTATAGGCCAGGGTGTAGACCGGCAGGAGCCAGAAGTAGACGATGGGGTGGCCGGTGTACCAGAACAGGGTGCGCATCAAGAGGGGGTCCACGCCGCCGATTAGTCCGGTTGACCAGGGAATCAGGAACACCACCACCTCAACCACTAGGCCCAGCGAGCACAGCAGCCACATCAGCCAGAACATCACCGCCATGTAGGTCGCCAGGGGGGTGATCTTGCCGGGGTTCTGCCGCCGCCAACGGGTCCACATCTCAATCGTCAGGAAGGCCGTGACCCAGCTCGAGAGCACAAAAATCGCTGCCCCCACATAGAAGGCCCAGTGGGCTTCCAGCGGCGGGTAAAAGCTGTAGAGCACCGAGGCCGCATTCCCCAGGATCGGCAGCACGGTGATGAGGAGCCCCACCAGGGCCATCCACCACGAAACCCAAGCCCAAGTCATGTTGGGGCGCAGCCGCAGCTCCCTCGAGGGCAAATACAGCATCACCGCCTGCCCGAACAGTTGGGTAAAGACAATCGCGTTGAGCACTCCGTGGATAGTCAGGCCCTGGTAGTAGGACTGGATCATCGGCTTGAGGACCCGGTAGAGATCTATTCCCGCGTAGTTGAAGGATTGCAGCGGCCCGAACAGGGTGCCTACCAGCAGGGCCGCGAACCCCAGCATCAGCATGTACAGGGTGAGCTTTTTCTCCGGGACTCCGGCGTAGGCATCAGGTCTGGAAAGGGTTTGGACGGCCATCGTTTACTCCTCCACGACGATCTTGGAAATCATGCTGGCGTGACCGACACCGCAGTACTCGTTGCAGAGGATGCGGTACTCGCCCGCCGTCTTGAACACGTGGCTGACCCGTGCGACCTCGCCGGGAATCACCTCGACGTTGATGTTGGTGCGCTCGATGTTGAAGCCGTGCTGCACGTCGGGGCTGGTGACGTAGAAGGTCACCTTGGCGCCCTTTCTGACCCGCACCTCCCCCGGCAGGTAGCCGAAGGCGAAGGCCTGCATGTAGGCCACGTATTCGTCCCCGACCCGCTCGAGATGGGGGTTGGCGAACTCGCCCTCGGTGCGAACCTTAGTGGCGTCCACCTTCGCCGTACCGATGGGAACGCTGCCCCCTCGGTTCACCAAGGTGTACCCCACCAGCAGGATGAACACCACAATCATCGCCAACCCAAAGGCCAGCCAAATCCGCTCGTAGCGCTCGACAACGGAGTGATGATCGTCCATGCTCTAACCCCTCATACCGTGGACAAAGTAGGTGAAAAGCCAAAAGGCCAGGATGAACACCGTCAACACCCCGACCACCAACAACGCTCCGATGGGCCGCTTCTCTTCGTTCATGATCTCTCCCGCATAGCCGTTAAATCCTCACCTGCTTCGGGTGTTAGGTTGATTACCTAGCGCCCTGCGCAGGTTAGGGTCTAGCAATTACAGAAGCATTACGGATGGCTCGAGCCTGTTGCGACAACCCCGCAAACCCAGGATGGCGGCTGCGGTCGTCGTTCGAGTAGACCAAAACCTTGACAATTGCCGTGCGGAGGGGAAGGTTTGAGACCAGCCTCGATAATCCCCGTAGGCAGAGGGGCCGAGCTATCTCGGGGCCCACCCGTTTGGTAAAGTCTGAATACCCTATGAACTTTTCTGCCATGCTCCATCTGCACCCTTCCCTTTTCGGCGAGCGCGAGCGGGTCCTGGCCGAGTTCGCGGGCCTGCGCGCGGTGAGCTTTCTATACCCCAGCGGGGTCGCGGCGCTGCGTCTGGAGGGCGAAGCCGGGCGGATGACCCTGCTCCCCTTTCACGGGCAGCAGATTTGGCGGCTCGAGCTGTTCGGGCGCGAACTCGCGATGAAAAGTTTGCGCACCGAGCCGAGCGCCTCGAGGGTCTACCTGGAGAACTACGGCGCTTTTCTGCTGCACTGTGGCCTCACCGCGATGGGCGCCCCCGGCCCCGCCGACACCCACCCGCTCCACGGCGAGTTGCCACACGCGTCCTACCAGACGGCTCAGCTCGTGATCGGCGAGGACGAGCGGGGGGCCTACATGGGGCTCAGCGGGACCTACGAGCACACCGTCTCGTTCAAGGCACACTATCTGGCCCGGCCCCTGGTGCGGCTGTATCAGGGCTCAGGCCGGGTGCCCCTTTCAATGGAGGTGGAAAACCTGGGCCATGTCCCGATGGAACTGATGTACATGGCCCACCTGAACTTCCGCCCGGTGAACGGAGCCCGGCTCGAGTACAGCGCCCGCGCCACCCCCGAGCACGTGCGGGTGCGCACCAACCTCCCCGCCCACGTCTCCCCCACCCCTGAGCACCGCGCCTTCCTGGACGCTCTCGCGCAGGACCCCACCCGCCACCACGTCCTGGAGCCTGGTCTGGCCTTTGACCCAGAGGTGGTGCTCTACATCGACTACCGGGCGGCCCTCGACGGCTGGGCGCACTCGCTGCAACTGCTGCCCACCGGCTCCGCCGACTTTGTGAGCCACCGGCCCGAGCAACTCGGCAAAGGGGTGCGCTGGATATGCCGCACCCCCGATCAGGATGCCTTAGGTCTCAACCTGCCTTCGACTGCCGAGCCCGAGGGATACACCGCCGAAAAGGCCAAGGGAAACGTTCAGCAACTGGCGGCGCGGGCCAAGTGGCGGTGCGACCTCGAGGTGGGCGTGCTGGAAGGGAACGAGCTAGAGCAGATGCGGGCGAAGATTGCCCAAACCCTGAGGTCATAAGAAGGATGACCGATACCTCGGAACTTTCACGCCGGTCGCACTGCCCCAAAAACCTCACCCCTTTACGCGTGGTTAGGGTCAGCATCTGTTCTTCTGGAGCAAACCATCTCTTTGTGATGACCTGCTCCCCACCTCTCATCGGCCTCAACCGGGGTACATGTCCAGAACGAGTTTATTAGGCCCTTGACCGAGGTCAGCTCTAATGCACGGCGTATCCAGTAACCGGCTCACCCCTCAGTTGCAAGCTCGGCTTCCTCGTCCCAGGCCGAGCCCTCACGTTTACCAGGCGTAGGCCTCAGGGGCTGGGTCAGATTTCATCGAGGCGGGTGAGCGTTGCGTCGTCTCGTAGCGCCCAATTACCCACCCCACACGCGGACGAACCTTTTGTTGTAAACGAGCCCGACCGGCATCCTGCGGAGATCGAGAAAAACACCGCCTCAAGGCCTCACGGTGATGCTGCTGTTGGAGGTCTCGAGCCTCAAGCTCGCCATCACCGCGCCCTCTTTGGTCGCGGTGAAATCAGTTTTGTCCTGTTGCACGCTGAATCCGGGCATCTGCAGGTTCAGCCCGCCATTGGAGGTGGAACCCTCGACGCGCAGCCCACCCGCTACGCTCAGCCCCGTGACCTCGATGGAGCCGTTGGAGGTGCTTGCCGAGTTCAAGGTTCCCGCCCCCAGCGTCACCCGGTCCAGAATGACGCCACTGTTGGAAGTTTCCGCCCGCAGCGAGCCCCGCACCCGGCGCAGCCGTACCCGCCCATTCGAGGTGTTCGCTTCCACCGCGCCTTCAGCATCCTCGACCTCGATGCGGCCATTGCTGGTCTCGAGCTTGAGGTTCGCCGTGCCAGTACCCTGCGTGGTGATCGCACCGTTCGAGGTGTTTGCGCTGAGCCCGCGTACCGCACCCCGGACCTCGACGGGGCCGTTGCTGGTTTCCAGGCTCAGCTGGAGGCCCGCCGGGACGGTCAGGTCCACGCTGACCTCACAGCGCCAGCAGGGCCGCACCAGTGCCCGCCCGGTGATGACAAAGGTGTCCCCCTGCCGCTCAGTTTTGACCTCCACACGCCCCCGCTTGGTCAGGGTGAGTTTGGGCTCGGCACCGACGCTGACTCGGACGTGGCCGCCGAAGACTTTGGTCTGTAAACGGGTGATGCCCTCAAAACTCGGCCTGCTGGACTGCGCGACCCCCTCGAGGTTTGTCGCTGCAGTCGAGCGAACCCCGAGAAAAGAGAGGCCGGTTAGGTCGGCGACCCAATCCCTGGAGAGCACCGCAAAAGCCAGCAAACCCATCACGATCAAAGCCAGCGCCAACCGCATCTGAGAACTCCCTTCAAGCCCGGCAGGATAGCCCTTGGGGACCCTGCCCGGTCAGTATGCTTTAGCGCGTAGTCCAGCGTCTTCGCACCAAAGGTTGAGGTCGGGTAGTGAATGCGAACTCGCGTCCCATAGCAGATTCTCTCGAGGGCGATTTCACCGTGCTGGACAGAAGGGCTCGATCATCCAGCTTTATAGGGCAACCGGACCCGGATGCGGGTGCCCGCGCCGGGGGCTGTCTCGAGGGTGTAATCCGCGCCGATGGCCTCGGCCCGCTCGCGCATCGAGCGCTGCCCCAGATGGCCCTCGAAGCTGGCGCTCACGTCGAAACCCGCGCCGTCGTCGGCGACCTCGAGGGTGAGCGCGGGCGGGGTGGCTTCGAGGCGAACCGTAGCCCGTTTGGCCTTGGCGTGCTTGACAGTGTTGTGCAGGGCCTCCTGGGCAATGCGCAAAAGGGCCTGTTTGACCTCCAGTCCGACCTGCGGCTCCTCGCCCAAGCAGGTCTCGACCTCGAGTTTGTGCCGTACCCGCACCGATTCCGCCTGTTTGCGCAGTGCTGCAACGAGCCCCTCAGTCTCCAAGGCCTCGGGCCGCAGCTCGAAGATCAAGGCCCGCATCTCGGTGAGCCCGGCCTCGGCCAATTGCAGCACGTAATCGAGCGGCTCGGCCACCTTCTGCGGGTCGCGCGCGAGCTGGGCCTTGGCGGTGCGGGCCCCCAGCGCGATGCCGTAGAGGGCTTGCGAAACGCTGTCGTGGAGTTCCCGCGCCAGCCGGTGCCGCTCCTCCAGCGCCGCCCCGTCGCGCACCGCGGCGATCAGCCGGGCGTTTTCCAGGCCCAGACTGGCCTGATCGGCCACCGCCCGCAGAAAGCTCAGCTCGCCCCGGTCGGGGGTCTGGGAAGCGGAGTACAGCGCGATCAGCTCACCAAACCGCCGCCCGTGAGCCTCGAGCGGAACCGTCGCCAATGCTGCCCCCTTTCGGTTGGCGAGCTTGGTCACCCCCCCCTCGCTGGGCGCTTGGGCCAGCGCCACCCCGAGTTCTGCGCTCGGAAATCCATGTGCCGCCACCACCCGCCGGGCTGAGCCGGAGGCCACCACTAAGGCGCACCCGTCGGCGGCAGAGGCCTGACAGACCGAGGCCATCAGCCGCTCCAAGGTCTGGGCGCGCGAATCGGGATCGCCCAAGCTCGAGACCAGGTTGGCCGCCCCCGAAGCCAGTGTTAGGGCCTCGACCCGCAGGCGCTGGGTCTGGGCTTCTTCTAAGTCGTCGCCGAGCATGAACCGGGCGGCCCGCGCCGAGGTCTGTGCCATCAGGTTGACCACCCGCGCCGCGACCATGCACACCCCCAGCCCCGCCACCGATAGCGACAAGACTTGTGGTAGGGATAGCTCGAGCTCGGGCGCCCCTAAGCTCAGCGGCAGGCTGGTAAGATACAGCGGCGCTGCGAGCAAGGCCAGACCCACCGCGCCGAGCAGGACCGTGACGGTGAACGCTACAACGCCCCAGGGCAGCTTAAAGAATAAGTAGGTGAGCGATTTCCAAAACACCGCCCGCACCACGTAACCCTGTGCCCAAACCCAAGGCGAGCCATCCCTTGGGGTGGGTGCGTCGGGCAGCTCGAGCCCCACCAGCGCTCTGGCTTGGGCCCGCTCGAAGGCGGCAAACCCGGAGACCAACCCGACGGTGGCGAGCAGGATCGGCACCCCGACCAGGGTCACAACCAGCACCAGACCCACGACAAACCCGGCGGTCAGGGCCGTGGTGTAGACAACTCCCAGCGGCAGCGCGAGGAGCAGATACAACGCATTGGTGTAGGTGCGCCACGTCAGCAGCTCGGCAAAGGGACCCGCCCATCGGGGTCCCTGCGCTGTCACGCTTTGGGAGGGGACCGCCATACCTAACTAAAGTTTAGCCCTCCCCTTCCAGGCCTCGAGCAGGCCGTCCGGGGGCGCGCCGTATCGGCAAGTCGAGTGGGTCCTGAGCATAGCCACCTCGTCGGTGGGCGTTGTATCGCAACCCTGACATAGGTTCTAGCTTAGAGAACGCCCTCTGTACCGTCCTCACCCCAAAGTACGAGGCGCGTTCTGGGTCCACGGCCCATACTGGGGGTATGAGCGAGAACCCCCAAACGCCCGTTACCCGCGTCCTGCTGGCGGACGACCACGCGGTGGTGCGGCAGGGCCTGAAGATGTTCCTGGCGCTGGACCCTGGCCTCGAGGTGGTGGGCGAGGCCGAAAACGGCGCACAGGCGGTGGAAATGGTCGAGCGACTGCAGCCCGAGGTGGTGCTGATGGACCTGGTGATGCCCGTGCTGGACGGCGTGGGAGCGATCCGCGAGATCAAGCGGTGCTTTCCCGACACTGAAGTGATCGCCGTGACCAGCGTGCTCGAGGACGCCAAAGTGGTCGGGGCGGTGCAGGCCGGGGCCATCGGATACCTGCTCAAGGACACCCAGGCCGACGAGCTCGTCGAGGCCATCCACGCGGCGGGGCGCGGGGAGGTGCGGCTCCACCCCGAGGCTGCCAAGCGGCTGGCACGGGAGGTGAAAACCCCCGACGGCTCCGAAACCCTCACCCCACGCGAGACCGAAATCCTGCGTCTGATCGCCCAGGGACACTCCAACAAGACCATCGTGCGCGAGCTGGGGGTGGAGGAAAGCACCGTCAAAACCCACGTCAGCAGCCTGCTCTCCAAGCTGGGGCTGAACTCTCGTACCCAGGCCGCGTTGTACGCGCTAAAAATCGGGCTGGTGGGGTTAAAGTGACCGTGGTCAGGTCATCAAGCGAGGGGCGAGCAAAAGTTCCTGGGGCTCGCCGACTTTGATCTCAGAGATGGCCGGATGGCGCGGGTTGAGTATCAGGTTAAGCTCACTGGGAACCACCGCCGAGGGAGCTTTGAGCGCCAGCGAGCGCAGGCTTGCCGCCCACTCGCTGCCAAGGGTCTGGGTGTATTCGGGTTAGGGTTCGGGCAGTTGTTGCCAGTCAGCTGGGAGAGAGTCTACGGTTTCGATCAGGGAGTCTGGAAGCTCTACCTCGAAGCTGACGAAGGCTGAAAGCAGGGCGCGATCATTAACATACACCAAAATCTCCAAAATACCCACCGACAGGCTTCCCGCTAAGTACACCACCGGGACGCTCAGGCGGTTCCAGCGTCCAGGGTTGCGGGCCGCACCCTCGCCGGTAAAGGCAGCATGGGCATATTTGCGCGAGGTAATACGCCAGGCTCTCACGTTACCAAGCCGTCTTCAAGGCAGCCTAGGAGGTGCTCAACGGCACGAAAACCAGGCTCGGTGTCGAGATAGCGCAAAGGGCTCGAGCCGTGCAAAAACACTTTCGGGCTGCTCATCCAAGCTGCCGCGAGCTGTGCTGAGCCGAACAACGACTCGGCCCGACGCAGAAGATAGATCACCTTATAAAGCCGGTTGGACTGCTCACGGTTCAGGCGACCCAGGCTCTTGTGCCGGTGGGCGCTGCTGCGTGGGATGCCTGCCGCTTCCAGCACCGTTCCCTGGTCCAGCCCGTACTGCCTGGCAATCTCGGCGATCAACCCGCTGGGAAGCCCTTCCCGGAGACTCGCTACATCTTCGGGAGAGTTATCAAAACGAAGCTCGAGGCCAGTCCCCATATGGAACAGGCCATAACCTCTAGTCACCCTTTTCTTGACGCTATCTCCCCCACCCAATACGATTGCCACTATCTATGGACTACGCAACCCTAGCCGTGCTGAGCGGCATCCCCGAGGAAGACGCTTATGGCGCGGTGGGCCTGCCCATCTACGCCACCGCCGCCTATCAGTTCGAGGATTTAGAGGACGGCGCACGTCGCTTTGCAACCGGAGAAGGCTACACCTATGCCCGTGTGCAAAACCCTACCGTGGCCGCTTTGGAAACGCGGTTGATGGCGCTGGAGAACGCCGTCGGCGCGGTGGCGCTGGCCTCGGGCCAGGCCGCGAGCTTCGCCGCCCTGCTGAGCCTGGTCCGAACGGGCGACGAAGTAGTCGCCAGCCCCGGTCTGTTCGGCGGAACGGTGGGGTTACTCAATCAGGTTTTCGGGCTGATGGGCATCAAAGTGCACTTTGTTCCCTCCGAGCCCGACGCGGTACGGGCGGTGATGAACGAGCGGACCAGGGTGGTGTTCACCGAGATGCTGGGCAACCCCTCGCTGCTGTTGCCCGACCTGGACGGGCTGGCCGAACTCTGTGAAGAGCGTCGGGTCGCCCTTGTGGTGGACAACACCTTTGGCGCCGTGGGGGCACTCGCCCGGCCCCTAGAACACGGCGCCCACGCCGTCACCCACAGCCTCACCAAATGGGCCAGCGGGCACGGCTCGGTGCTGGGTGGGGCGGTGCTCTCCCGGCCCACCGACCTTTGGGAACATTACCCCCATTTCACCGGGCCCGATGCGCAGGGGCGCATCCCCCTCGAGACCTTCGGAGAGCGCTGTTTCCTCGAGCGGGTGCGCAACCTGGGGCTTTCGCTGGGCGGGATGGTGCTCTCACCCTTCAACGCCTACCTGCTGTTCCAGGGCTTAGAAACTGTCGAATTGCGGGTCGAGCGGGCCTCGAAGAACGCCTTGGAGATCGCACAGTGGCTACAGGGTCAGCCGGGCGTGGCTTGGGTACGCTATCCGGGCTTACCCGATGATCCAGCCTATGCTCGAGCCTCCAAATATCTGCGCGGAGGCTTCGGGAGCATGGTGACGTTTGGCCTCGAGGGCGGAATTGAGGGGGCCAGCCGGTTCTTAGCAAAACTGCGGCTGCTGCAAGCCCCCAACGTGGGCGATGCTCGTACCCTGGCGGTGCATCCGTGGACCACCACCCACGGGCGCATCCTCGAGGGCGCGCGACGGGCGGCGGGCGTAGAGCCCGAAATGATCCGGCTTTCCGTAGGGTTAGAAAGCCCTGCTGACGTGCAAGACTTGCTCGTCGAGGGGCTAGCGGCAGTGCGAACCGTGGAAATTCCCTAGGCCACGAAGTTACGCAGGTAGCGCCCGGATTGGATTACAGCACGTTTGCGGTTCTCTAAGGAGCCCTCGTATGCCCGGTCCTCGACCTCGATGCAGACAGGGCCGTCGTAGCCCGCCTCGGTGAGGTTGGCGAAAAACTCCCCCCAGTCCACATCGCCCAGACCGGGGAGTTTGGGAGCGTGATACTCCAGGGGAGTCGCCAGAATCCCCACCTGCCGCAGCTTGTCGCGGTCCACACGGGCGTCTTTAGCGTGGACGTGGAAGAGTTTGTCTTTGAACTCTAACAGCGGCCAGGCCGGGTCCATCATCTGCCAAACGAGGTGACTAGGGTCATAGTTGAGGCCGAAATGCTCGGAGGGGATGCGGCGGAACATCTCGCGCCAGACGGTGGGGTTGATCGCCATGTTCTTCCCGCCGGGCCACTCGTCGCTGGTGAAGAGCATCGGGCAGTTCTCGATGCCCACCCGCACGCCTTCGGCCTCAGCATGCTTGATGACCGCAGGCCAGCGCTCGTCAAACAAAGCCCAATTATCTTTGAGCGACTTGCTAGGGTCGCGCCCGATGAAGGTGTTCATCCGCCCGATACCCAGCTTTTTAGCGGCGCTGATGACCCTTTGGATGTGCTCGAGGTACACCCCCGCCTCCTTCTCGTCGGCCACCAGCGGGTTGGGGTAGTAGCCGAGACCGGAAATGGAAACCCCGTATTTCTGCGTTAGGGCCTGAATATTTTTGACCTCGCCGTCGGAAAGCTCAGCCACGTCTATGTGGGTCACCCCTGCGTAGCGGCGCTCGGCCTTGCCTTTGGGCCAGCACATCACCTCCACGGTGTCAAACCCCTGTTCCGATGCGAACTTCAAGACTTCCTCGAGGTTTAAATCCGGCAGAATCGCACTGACAAACCCTAGCTGCATGTTTCCTCCTTGCAGGAGCAATCCTCGGGACTGCCCCTAATCAATATCTAACCTTGGTCCACCGGCTCTTTTGATGGCTCTCGAGGATCGCCTCGCAGAGCGCGAGTTCTTTATGCCCGTCTTCAAATGTGGCATACAGGGGGCGCTTTGAAGGCTTACCCGCCTCGATGTCGGCGTAAACCGCTTTATACAGCTGCTTGAAGGTATCAGGGAAGCCTTCGTTGTGGCCTCCGGGATAACTCGCGTAGGTCGCAGCATCCTCACTCAGCAGGCTCGGGTCACGCAGCAGCACCCGGTTGGGCTCGTTCCGCTCGCCGATCCAGAGTTCATTGGGGCGCTCGCCGTTCCAAGCCATCGCCCGCTTGGAACCGGCAATTTCCCACTCGATGGCGTTCTTGCGGCCCGCCGTCACCTGGCTCACGGTAAGAACACCCCTCGAGCCCCCCTTGAACCGCAGCAAAATCGAGGCGTAGTCCTCGGTAGAAATCTTGACCGGCGAAGTTTTAAGCTTCTGGCCGCCTTTCTTGCCGCTGAAAGTCTCGACAGAACCTTGGGGAGGCGAGTGGCGTACCGGATGAACCGTGTGCAGGTCGGCCATTACGGATTCGACCTCGAGGCCCGTAATAAACGTCACCAAATCCAGCCAATGCGTCCCGATGTCCCCCACCGCCCGCAAGGCCCCGCCGTCTTCGGCCAAGACGCGCCAGTTGAAATCGGTGGGGTATAGAAGCCAGTCCTGCACATAGCCCCCCTTGACGTGAAAAATGTCCCCAACCTCACCCGAACCGACCATGCTCCGGGCATGCAGATTAATGGGATAAAACCGGATGTTGTAGTTCACCGCCGTGACCAGTTTGGGATGTTTTTTTGCGGCGGCGACGAGCTGTTTGGTCTCGGCTGCGGTCATCCCCAAGGGCTTCTCACAGACCACGTGTTTGCCTGCTTCCAAAGCTTGCAGGACTTGCCCTAAGTGAAAACGGTTTGGACTCGTGAGATGAACAACCCCAATTTCCTTATCCGCCAGCATCTCGGCATACGTGCTGTAGCCCTTTTCTAAACCCATAGCCGTCGCCGCGGCGACGGACTTCTCGGGCCTTGAGCCTAGCACCCCTTTCACCTCCACCCCGAGCCGCCGCAGCGCCTCGACGTGAACCGGGCCGATAAACCCTGTGCCGACCACACCGACTTTTATATTCATACTGGGACCTCCCGAGGGTTGAAGGCTAAGAATCGCCTAGGGTTATGTATCAGAATATCGTCCACTCGAGCCTCGCTGAGACCGGCCCCTTTCAGCATCGGCCTGACCCGTAGCGGGATGAAACTGAAGCCGTAGGGGTCGCCATGGGTCTTCCAATACGAGCGCCGGGCAAGGTCGCCCCCGATGAGAATTTGCCGCCCGTGCCCCGCTTCCACGAGTTCGACGATGAGCTCGACGCGGCGGGCATCAGGCAAGTATTTCTCTTTGGCAAACTGGTCTATCCCCAAGTTCACCCCGGTGGTGGCGATCTCTTTCAAATACGCCAAATCCGGTTTGAGGTCGAGATGGCCGATCAGGACCTTAGTCGGATTCACCCCGCCGTCCAGCAAAAGCCTGACTTGCTCTAAGGCCCAAGTTCCCTTCTCGGTGTGGGTGGAAATTGGCGCCCCGCTGGCACCGTGTGCCTCAATCGCCGCCTCGAAGACCTTGAGTTCGTTGGGGTTGGCCCCGTTCAGACCGCTGCTGGCCTTGATAAGCCCGGCTTTTGCACCGGACTGTTCGTTCACGGGTTGGTCGGGCGAGAACGACTGGACTCCGTGGCTAACTTCACGAATCATCCAAGCCGCGATTTCCCTAACGCTGCGGCCCGTAGTTAGGGGGTCGGCAAACTTGCCCTTGTTGAACCCGGTGGCCGCGATGAGGTGAATCCCTGAGGCGCGGGAGACGCGCTCCAGCACCCCCACATCCCGCCCATAATCCACGGTGGTCATCTCGACCACGCCGCTCCCGCCCACCTCGGCAAACACCTTGGCCTCGGCGATTGAAGCGGCTTCGTCATCTATGCGCAAATCAGGATCGGAAACATCAGCGGGGGGCGAGGCATAGAGGTGGTCGTGCCCGAGGGTGAGTCCCAGTTGCTCGGGATTTATGTCGCCCAGGACGGTACGAATGATCACTCCCACCCCCAGCCCCCCTCTCGCAAGCGAAGCAGGAGAGTCACAAAACGGCTCCTAGCTCGAGCAGCCGGGTCCTTAGTTCCTCTACCCCCACCCCGCCTACATCGCCCTTTTTAGCCAGTGCGGCGGCGATTCCTGCGGCCTGCCCCATCGCCAGACATTGCCCGATGCTGCGGATGCTGGCGTGGGCCTCGTGCGAAGCCGAGAGGCAGCGGCCCGCTACTACCACCCCCTCGATCTCCTGCGGCAGCAAGGCCCGGAAAGGGATGTCCACGGTCTCGCCGTCGGGCAGGTATTCCCACTTGGTGTCGCCTCCAGCGTGGTGCTCCTCGATGGGAGCCCCGCACTGCGCGATGGCATCGGGAAACTTGCGAGCCGAGAGCACGTCCTCCCTGGTGATCCAGTATTCGCCTCGGATGCGCCGGGTCTCGCGCACTCCGATATTGACGGATAATCCGCCCAACTCGGCTTTTTCATAACCGGGCACTTTGTCCCGCAGAAAGCGCATGTACTCGAGGGCCTGCCTACGACCTTCCATCTCGGCTTTGGAAAGGGCCTCGGGGTCGGTGGCATCCACCCCGGCCACGCGGGTCATATTGGTCACCACCACGCCCTCGAGCGGGGTAATATGCCCGCTCCCCTCCTTGCGCGGCAGGTCGTAACCTTCAGCCGTTTCCATCAGCGACCACAGCTCTTTCTTAGGGAAAGCCTTGGCCCTCGGCACATCCACATTGATAACCTTGAAGGTGGTCGTCAGCGACTGCGCGATGCCCAAAGCCCCCACATCCTCGAAAGGGGCACCCGCTCTGGCACACACATCGGCATCACCCGAAGCGTCCACCACGGCGTTCGCCAGAATCACCCGTAAGCCGCGCTTAGTCCCCACAGCCGCGCCGGTCACCTTTGGCCCGTCCTTGAGCACGTCGGTAAAATAAGTGTGGAAGAGTACGCGGACCCCGGCCCCGCTCACCAGTTCGTCCCAGACCAGCTTGAGGGTCTCGGGGTCGTAGGTCAGACCCGCACCCGCGCCGTAGGTGTTGGGGCGCTTGAGCAGCATTCCGCGCCGCTTTAAGCCCGCCACCACCTCGTCAGGGATGCCGCCCACCACTTTTTTCTCGACACTTCCGGGCGTGTAGAAGCCGTAAAACGTATCCAGGACGGCGGTTCCCGTGCCACCGAGAAAACCATAGCGCTCAAGCAAGATTACTTTGGCCCCAGTCCTGGCGGCGGCCACAGCGGCGCTCGAGCCTGCAGAGCCTCCGCCCACGACCAATACGTCGCACTCGGCCAGGATGGGGATTTGGGTGGAGTAGGCGATGCTCAACCCGCCACGCTCCATCCCCCGGCGACCTCGAGCACCACGCCTGTCACAAACGGCGCGGTTGCCAGATATAAAACTGCTCCGGCCACATCCTCGGGCGTGCCCATCTTCCCGGTGAGCGGCTGGCGGGTGCGGACGTACTCCAGCACCCCCGCGTCGGCCTGCGCCCTGGCGCTCATCGGCGTGGCGATCAGGCCGGGGGCAACCGCGTTGACCCGAATCCCATAATGGGCGTAGTACGCCGCCATGCTCCGGCTCAGGCCGATGATGGCCGCTTTGGAGGCGGCGTAGGCGTGGGTGGCGAAATGCCTGGCGGACGGTGCATAGCCGAGCACGCTGGCGGTGTTGATGATCGAGCCCGAGCGCTGCGCCATCATCGGAGCGAGGGCGGCACGGCACATCTGGAAGGTGGTTTTGACGTTGGTATCCATCACCGCGTCCCAGCCCGCGTCGGTGGCCTCGTGGACCGGGCCGTCGCCGAAACGCCGCCCGGAGATGCCCGCTACGTTGACCAGGAGGTCGAGCTTGCCGAAGTGCTCGAGCACCGCCTCCACCGCGCGTTTGGATGAGTCCGCCTCGAGCAAATCCGCTTCGAAGGCCTTTTGGCCCGGCAGTTCGCTGCACAGGGCCTCGAGATTTTCTGAACTTTTGTCCAGCACCATCACCCGAGCCCCCTGCGACGCGAAGGCTCGAGCCGTCGCTGCCGCGATACCCGAAGCTCCGGTCACGAGGGCGACTTTGTCCTCGAGCGATTTGCTCATGCCCCGCCCCCGAGACGCTTGCGCATATACACTACGTCGGTGCCCTGCACGGCAACGCGGTGCGTTTCGACATATCCCAGCTTCGAGTACATGGCAAGCAAGACTTGATAACGCTCGTTGGTGCAGAGCGTCAGGGCGGGCAACCCGAGCCTTCTCGCCTGAGCCTCGGCAAAAGCCAGCAGCCCTTTACCTACTCCCCGGGATTGATGGCTATTTTTGACCGCCACCGTATCAATGTAGAGAGCGTCGGCGTTGGTGATCATCTCGAGCACAGCGATGATTTCGCCATCCTCCCCGAGCACCCAAACCTGGTGGTTGGCGATGAGTTGGGCGTGGTCTGCGGTCATGGGCAAGGGTTTGCGTCCTATCAGTGGAATGTATTTTTTAAACGCTTCATTGACCAACGCGTGCACAGAGGGCACGTCCTGGGGTGTGGCGCGGCGAGGCTTAATCTCAGCCGCCATACACCACCTTGACCCGCTCGCGGTGGTCGTCATAGGCCTCCTCGAAGCGCCGGGCGCTCGCCTCCTTGCCCATCTTCCAGGCTCCGGCCAAGGCCAGCGGCGGCTGCCCGCGCCGGGTCAACTCGGCAGCGACCAGACACTTGATGGCGTTCACCACGGCGGTATTCCCAATGGTAGAGCCCGGTCCGATGGGCACGTCCAGCCCTTCGATCTCCACCATCGCGTCGCCAGGAATCGCGCAGTTATCAATGACCACATCGGCGATCTCGTGCAGGCGTTTGCCGCTAGAGTGGCCGGGGGGAAGCATCCGGGCGTACTCCAGCGCCACCACCGCCACCACCTTGAGGCCCCGCGCCTTAGCCCCCAGCGCCACATCCACCACCACGCCGTTGTTACCGCTGGTGGAGAAGACCATCATCACGTCGTAGTCGCGGAAGACGAAGTTGCGCA